>CATZVV010000001.1 GCA_958425285.1 uncultured Lachnoclostridium sp.
GCAGCAAAAGCAGAGACACTTATTAACCGCCTCTCCGAAGAGGATGACTTGTTTGATGAATCCTTTTTGAAGTAAAAAAGAAATCAGCTATGGCGGATAGCTGTACACCGGAGCTTTATTATAAAGGTTCAGTCGGGGGTATGGCAGCTATCTCGTTGTATAATACGACAGGGAAATTCAATACGAATGATTTCAGTGTGTTTTTTTTGAATGCGGTCGAGCAGAAGCTGGACTGCCATGTGAGCCATTTCCGCACGAGGAATATGAATTGTCGTTAAAAAAGGAGAAGTATTTTGACTCTCTTCAATATTATCAATTGATATAACAGAGATTTTTCGCTTTATTTGGCGGCGGTTTTCCTTTAGAAAATTTAACACACTGATCGCTGTAATATCATTGGCGCAGAAGATTGCTGAGAAAGGGATTTCCTGCGTCAATAGCTGTGAAACTGCCAAATAACCAGAGGCAGCTGTCTGATCTGTTAATGAGATTATAGTTCATAGGAATATCATTTTTTATGAGCATATCACAATAACCGATATACCGACTTTCAAAGGAGCAGTCGCCAATATAAGCAATGCTTTTGTGCCCCAGAGCCAGAAGATGTTTCATTGCTAATTCGGCGGCTCTTTTTCCGTCACAGACTACCTCATCAACATTAAAATTCATACTGTTTCGCCAAATGCCAACAACATTTTTCGTTTGTTGTAAAATGTGATCCAGCAGTTTTTGAGAGCAGCGTCCTAAAATAATAACTCCATCCGAAGAAAGGTTATAGGTTAGGGATTCTTCAGCATAAATCACCTGATCAATTAAAGTGCCCTGCTGGAATAATTCAATCTCTAGGTTGTGAAATAATTCATAGAAAAAAGGATCTTCATCCAAGTTAGTAATACGGGCTAAGACGACACTAATGTGAGAAACATTTTGTGTCATTTTAGTATTTTTACGAAGTTGTCTTGCTGATTCGTTTGGACAATAACCAGTATCTCTTGCAGCCTTCCATATCTTTTCCTGTAATTCTTTTGATGCGCAGGTAGAAGATGTATTATTAAGTACACGCGAAACGGTAGAAGGGGAAGTGCCTACAAGAGAGGCAATCTTTTTTAATGACATAGTCGTCTCCTTGTAAAAAATTTATATATAATGGTATTGAGATCAAAGGGGATTTTTAACTCATAATATCATTTTGAGAGTTTGAAGGCAAGTCAGAAAATATGTCTTGTACTTGTCCTTTTATATTCAGAGGGAGAAACTCCTGTAAAACTTTTAAAGTTTCGGTTAAAGGTTCGTATGGTGTCATAACCGCACTTCATTGCAATCGCAGAAATCGATTCCTTTGTATTGTGGAGTAGAAAACAAGCTTGGGAAATACGGTATTGGTTTAAGTAGGAGGTAAAAGGCATACTCATTTTTTCTTGAAAAAATTTAGATAAATAAGTGTAGTCATAGCCAAGTTGTTTTGTTGCTTGTGCCAAAGTACATGTTTCTTCATAGTGTTCCTGAACATAATTTAGCAACTTATACAACAGACTTTTTCGGTCAATGCCCGAAGAATAAGATATAAATTCTGTTTGCTGGATAAGCTGACCGCACATTTGATACAGAAAGGATTTGCAGTCATATATATTTTTAAACTCAAATTTCTCATAAGGGGCTGTTTTATAGGAAATCACATTGCTTTCAGGTACCATATTCTGATACTTTTTATAGAAGCTTTCAATCATCTCATGCGGAAAGATAAGTAATACAATGCGGGAATGCTCTTTGGTGTCAAAGGAATGAAGTTGATTAGGAAAGATAAAAGCCATTTCGTTTTTATGCAGATAATAATTTTGCCCGTTTATTGTCATGGAAAGAGTTCCCTCTGATACAAAAATAAATTCAAAGGTTCGATGAAAATGATCTGGGAAATTACAGTTTTCCAATGCAAAAGAATTATACATGTAGTCACCGCCGAACCACTGATTTTCATAAAAAAACATACCAATCACTCCAAACACAAATTTTGTCTATAATTATACAAGAAATTACTAGAAAAAGAAAGGGAAAAAGAACATAATATGTCTATAGAGAAGTGCAGGGAGATACATTTATAAATGGAAAGGATTGGAGGCTGAACAAAATGAAGAAAAGTTCTTTTTTTAAAAAGACGGTTACACTGATTTTGGTATTGGCGCTGGGAGTGGCAACAGTATATCCCGGGCATTCCAGTTTGGGTGAGGAGAAAGAAAACATAGGAATGCCTATGACCGGCACGTGGGAATATTCAAAGGATACAGCAGATTATTCTCTCAATGTGGATGCCGGAAATAAATTATTTGATTTAAGTGATCTAATGTATGGAATCTTTTTAGAGGACATCAATGCGTCCTGTGATGGCGGACTGAGTGCTGAAATGGTTGAAAACCGTTCCTTTGAGTATGGCAGCAAGTATGGATGCAACGTAAATTCAAAGTGGGGCACAGTAGGGACGGTGACAAGAAATGTTGTGGATGGTTCTGCGGATGGATCCGGTCTGAATGAAAATAATCCACACTATGTTGTTCTTTCCAATTCATCCGGTCAGAATGCGGGTCTTGCAAATGAAGGCTTTTTGGATGGAATGTCAATTGAGGAAAATTTAGAATATCGTTTTTCTGTATATGTGAAAGGAATCGATGGCTATTCAGGAGAGGTACAGGCAGATCTTACGGTAGACGGGGAATCTGTAGCATCCGGTGTGATACCAAATGTTACGGACGAATGGAAAAAATACGAACTTACGCTGACCCCTGATGTGACAGCAGCTTCTGTAAGTGATAAAGCTGTACAATTACAAATTACGATAGGTGATGGAAGCTGTGCATTTGATATGGTTTCGCTGATGCCACAGAATAACATTGGAGGCTTCCGTGCAGAATTGGTAGAGCGCCTGAAGGATATGAAACCAAGTTTTTTCCGGTTCCCGGGCGGTTGTGTGACGGAAGGAACTTCTACTCCGGATGATGCCTATAACTGGAAGCAGTCGATTGGCTGTGATGAAAATGGTGAACCGTTGGAGTTTAATGGCGTTTTTGGAGATGAAGCTGCCAGACGGATTGGTGAAAATAATGACTGGAATTATTATATGTCATATGACCTTGGATTTTATGAATATTTTGAACTCTGCGAATATTTAGACACATTGGCAATCCCGGTCTTGAATGCAGGTCTGGGATGTGATGTAAGGGGCTCAAAGGGTGGACATACCGGAGAAGAACTTCAGAAGGATATTCAGACAGCACTTGATCTGGTTGAATTCTGCCGCGGTGATGAAACAACAAAGTGGGGTGCAGTACGTATTTCCATGGGGCATAAGGAACCATTTAAATTAAAATATATTGGAATCGGAAACGAACAAAACAATGAATATTATTTTAATAATTATTCAGAATTTGTAAAGGCGTTTGCTGAAGCGGCTGAGGAAAATCCGGAAATGTATGGGGATATTCAACTGGCTATGTCTCCGATTATTTGTGAGGGAACAGGATGGTGATATTGTTAAAATGGCATGTTATGCTCCGTTATTCTGCAGTGTCGATAGGATAAATTGGAAGTGGAACATGATTTACTTTAATAATAATGAAGTTTTGAACACAACGAATTATTATGCACAGAAGATGTTCATGAACCATATCGGAACAAAACAACTTTATTCCCGTTTGATTGGTGCAGAAAATGTAGAAAAAGAAGATTTTGGTGGTTCGTTCAGTATTGGTTTTCAAAATATGCAGGCAGATTTCAAAAATGTTCAGGTTACGGATGAAAAAAACGGTGAAGTATACGAGGAAGACAGTTTTACAACGGATGTTTCCGATGAATATCTGTTTGATAACAGTAATTTGGAAAATTATACATTAGAAGCGGATTTTGCAGGAACAGGTGAGGATGGCGAAGTTGTATTAAAATTTGCGAAAAAGGATGAAAGTAACTACTATACTTGGAATGTTGGGAAAGATGGAAGTTCCTTTTTGCAGACAGTTGTAAATGGAAGTGCCAAAGCAGCACTTTCGTCGACAAAACGTGACTTTACACCGGAAGAGGATAAAACATATCATTTGAAAATGGAAGTCGACCGGAAACAGGTCAAATGTTATATTGATGGAGAACAGTATGCCTATTATAATGTGGGAGACACAGATGCACAGGCATACCAGTCTGTAAATTTAGATAAAAATGGAGATATTATTATTAAACTGGTAAATGTCACGGATAGCGAGAAAACATTTGCTGTTTCTGTAAAAAATGCGGAAAATATGAAGGACACCGGAACGGCATATTGTCTTACGGGTAATGACTTAAACGATAAAAATGAGATGGGTTCTTTGGATAACATGGAAACAAAGCAAGAAACAGTGACAGGATTAAAAGAACAATTTAATTATAGTGTTCCGAAATATTCCATAACGATTCTTCGCATCCCGACAGATGATGCAGAAGTACAACCGGTTGTGCCGACTGAAACTCCGGTTTCTACTATTTTGCCGACAATATCAGAAAGGCCTGCTACAAGTCAGCCCCCTGTCAATACGAAAGAACCTTTTCAGCCAATTTCCAACACTACAAAGACAGTTAAAAAAGGGACGGTCTTTGTGAGGGGAACCTTGAAATATAGGGTGACAAAGACAGGAAAAAAGGCAGCAGTAACAGTTGTTGGTGTTACGGCAAAGGGACGGAAAAAAGGAAGTATAAAGGTTGAAAAATCAGTTTACTATCAAGGAAGGTCATTTGTGGTTACTGCGGTTGCAAATGGGGCTTTTAAAAATCTGAAAAAATTGAAACAGATTATAATTGGAAAAAATGTAAAAACAATCGGTAAAAAAGCTTTTGTGGGTAATCGAAAACTTGGAAAGGCAGTGATTCAATCAAAAGCATTAAAACGGGTTGGTGGAAAGGCTTTTGGGAAGACATGTAAAGAAATAAAAATATATCTGCCTTCTAAGAAGTTTAAAGTATATCAAAGATTGCTAAAAGGTAAGGGCTTAACAGAAAAAGCAAAGTTTATGAAGATATCTTGAAGGAGGAAGAGAGGATGAAAAAGAAGAAAAGGCAATTATGGAAAAGGGAGTGGTTGGATTGTTAACAGCGGCATTGGTTGTTGGCATGGTGCCGGGTGAAGGAAGATGTGCTGTGTCTTCTGATAATGGGGATGGGACGTTTACAAATCCGGTCCTTTTTGCAGATGTGCCGGATCCAGATATAATTCGTGTCGGAGATGTGTATTATATGGTAAGTACAACGATGCATATGTCTCCGGGTGTGCCAGTTATGAAATCTTATGACTTGGTAAATTGGGAAACTGTAAATTATGTTTATGACCAATTAGAAGAAAATGATGCCTGTGCATTGAAAAATGGAAAAAGTGATTATGCAAATGGTTCCTGGGCATCTACAATTCGTTATGATAAATACGAAAAGAGATTTTATGTGGAATTTTCATGCCAATCGACAAATAAGTCCTATTTCTTTTCGACGGATGATATTGAAAATGGTTCTTGGCATCGTTCTGAAACGGTAAAGTGTTATGATGGCTCCATGCTTTTTGAAGATATGGGAACGGAATGTAAAAAGTATATTTTCTATGAAGATACAAGCGGTTCGACTAGCAACAGGTTATGTATGCGGGAGATGGATGTGGATCCTGAAACATGGGATGTCTCGCTTGGAGAACAGGTTGTCCTTGTTGCACAGCCGAATGTCGAAGATCCACCAAAGGGTTTGAAAGCAGAGGGCGTTCATGCGTATAAGATTGGTGAGTACTATTATATGTTTATGATTCAAGGACAGGGCTGGCAGCGTCAGGAAATATGCTGGCGGTCAAAAACGCTGGAGCCGGATACATTTGAAGTAAAAAAAATATTTACTGGGAATATGGTGGATTCGTCGGGAAAAGATGTCATGCCATATACCGGAATTGCTCAGGGCGGAGTTGTAGATACGCCGGATGGAAACTGGTACTCAATGCTTTTTCAGGACTATGGTTCCGTTGGGCGTATTCCAATACTGATTCCAATGGAATGGGATGAAGAAGGATGGCCGGTTCTTGGAAATGATGGAAAAAGTGTAGATCAAATTCTGAATAAACCGTTGCCAGAGACACAAAACAAAAGCATTGTCCAATCGGATGAGTTTCATAACCGAAAAAATCGTAAAATTTACTCCGATGAGGACATTGACTCAGAAGTTACGGCGGGAATCCCGGTGGATGATTTGGAAGAAGTTGTGGCAGATGGACGTATTGCAGAAAACGAATATGGTTATAATGGCTCTAACTTGGGGATGCCGTGGCAGTGGAATCACAATCCGAATAACAACCTTTGGTCTCTGACAGAACGAGAAGGTTTTTTGCGTTTGAAATCAGGCCTTCTTTCAAAAAATATACAAACTGCGAGAAATACACTTACCCAGAGAACCTATGGACCAACGAGTGCAGCAAGTGTAGCAATTGAAGTTGCAAATATGAAAAATGGGGATGTAGCAGGACTCTCGGCATTTCAAAACCAGTATGGATTTGTAGGAATTAAAATGGAGGATGGAGAAAAATTTCTTGTGATGCATCGGGCACAAAAGAAAGGTGATGCCGCAGGGGTTGAGATGGAATCCGTTCCGTTGGATACAGAAAGAGTTTATTTAAAGGTCTTTTGTGATTTTCGCGAAGATGAAACCAAAACTTCAACACCTAGGTGTACAGACAAGGCATATTTTTATTATAGTTTAGATAATGAAAACTGGACACAAATTGGAGATACGCTCCAGATGGCATATGACTGGCCTCATTTTGTGGGTTATCGGTTTGGCTTATTTTATTATTCTACAGAACAATGTGGTGGATATGTAGACTTCGATTACTTCCATATTGCGGATGACTTGGATTCGCCATATATTCCAGAGCCAGAAGAACCGATTGAAACAGAAGAGCCCACGCCAACACCTATAATTTCAGAAACACCTGTAAAAACGGATGCATCGAATACGCTATTACCGGATGCAGAGCCATCTGCAACACCGAATTCGCACAAAAATCAAGTAAAAAATATAGTGAAGAGTCAAAAGATTACTATTAAGGCTTCCGATTATATGCTGCAAAAGAATAGGCTTTATTTAAAAAAAGGAAAATGTGCTACCTTAAAAGCAATTCTCTCACCTGAAGATGTTTCTATAAAGGGTGTTACTTATAAATCAAGTAATAAAAAGGTAGCGAACGTGACGTCGGCGGGTGTTGTTAAAGTAAAGAAAGCTGGAACTGCTAAGATTGTAATAAAGGCAAAGGATGGAAACACAAAAACGACAGTTTTGGTAAAAGGTACAAAACAGGAAAAGAAAAATAAGAAACTGATTCTTGTATCCAAAAAACTCACAATAAAGAAGGGTAAAACAGCAGAAATTTGCATAAAAAAGACTACTTCAGGTACAACAAGTAAAGTAAAATATAAATCTGGAAATAAAAAAATAGCCAATGTAAAAAGTTATGGTATTGTATCTGCTAAGAAAAAAGGCAGTATAACAATATGGGTTCAGTGTGGTAAGAAAAGAGAGGCGGTTCAGATAAAAGTAAAATAATGTATTTCAGTTGGGTATTATGGATATAAGGACCTGTCGCCAGAATGAACCCGGAAAAAATACGCTCCCCTTTTCCTGATTCCATTCTTATCAACATAAAAACGCAGACCCCCAAAAGCATGGTTTTCTAATTATGGAGACGTCAGTGGCAAGTACTTTACGGTAAATTTGCGGAAATTAAAGACGGTTGTAACAAAAGCTGAAAATCAATATTGACACAAATAAAAAATCATGATAGACTACGCATTAGATGTTGAACCGATTACAAGGGCAACAGAAGGGGGACACCACCGCGGGTGTCATTCTCCTTCTGTTGCCCTACTTTGCGTTTAAGCATTGAGCTCACGCACCCCCGAAGTGTGAAAAGGTGCGTGAGGGGGTATGTGACGAAAGCCCCGAAGGTGTGAGAACGAAAACTAAAAAAACGAAAGGAGTAACACCAATGACTGTAAACGGAACGGAAGTGACATGGAGAGAAGGGATCACAGTTGAGCAGCTTATTATAGAAGCCGGATATGACAAAACAAAAATTGCGGTTGAGTGTAATGGAGAAATTGTATCGAAGGCATCTTATCCGGTCACGGCATTAAATGAAGCGGATAAACTGGAGGTAGTCAGCTTTGTAGGAGGGGGGTGAGTGTTTGAAAGAGAAAAAGATGATACCACAGGAAGAATTTAAATATGTACTTGAACTCCGCCATACAAAAGAAGTTCAGGATAAAATTTCAGCAGCAACAGTTGGTGTGGCAGGTTTAGGTGGATTGGGGTCAAATATCGCTATTTCACTTGCGCGTCTTGGTGTAGGACATCTGATCCTTGTCGATTTTGATATTGTTGAACTGGTGAACTTAAATCGGCAGCAGTATTATATACATCAGATTGGCATAAAAAAGGCGGAGGCAATTCAGGAAATTCTACATGAAATTAACCCTTATCTGGATGTAGAAGCATATGCAGTGAAAGTAACACCTGAAAATATACAAGACTTGTTTGGGACCTGTGATATTCTTTGTGAAGCATTTGACAAACCAGATCAGAAAGCTATGCTTGCAAACTGTGTGCTGGAAAGGCTTCCCAACATTCCCCTTGTTTGTGGGTCGGGGCTGGCAGGATATGAAAATGCAAATCAAATTGTAACTAGAAAAAAAATGAAAAATTTATACATTTGTGGTGATGAAGTTCATGCCGGAGCAGAAGGCAATGGACTGATGGCTCCGCGAGTTAGTATTTGTGCAGGGCACCAGTCCAATCTTGTACTTCAGCTTATTTTAGACAAAGTGGATTGTTAAATCGATAAAGCCGCTGTTAAAGTGCCAGAGTGGCAAATTTGCATTTGTGTATTGCTGGCAAGGAACTTGTTATATGCAAAAAGCAGCGCAGAATGGAGGATAAAATTGAATAAAAGTCAAGATGAATTAATTCTAGGAGGACATAGATTCTCATCGCGTTTTATTTTGGGTTCTGGGAAGTTTTCACTTGAAAAGACCAGAGAGGTTATTGAAAATGGAGGAGTGGAAATGGCAACTTTGGCAGTACGCCGTGCCAATCAGCCGGGTGAGGACAACATTATTGATTATATGCCTGAGGGAATCACGCTTCTTCCGAATACATCCGGTGCAAGAAATGCAGAAGAAGCGGTCCGTATTGCTAGGCTTGCCAGAGAATTAGGATGCGGGGATTTTGTGAAAATAGAGGTTGTCAGAGATACAAAGTATCTTCTTCCGGATAATTATGAGACTGTAAGGGCAACGGAAATATTAGCCAAAGAGGGATTTGTTGTAATGCCGTATATGTATCCCGACTTAAATGCAGCAAGAGATATGGAACGTGCGGGGGCAGCTGCAATCATGCCATTGGCAGCTCCGATTGGCAGTAACAAAGGACTGGCAACAAAGGATTTTATTAAAATATTAGTGGAAGAAGTTGGGCTTCCGATTATTGTAGATGCCGGAATTGGAAGACCTTCGCAGGCATGTGAGGCGATGGAAATGGGATGTGCTGCAATCATGGCAAATACAGCAGTTGCAACGGCTGGAGATGTTGGGAAAATGGCATCTGCATTTAAGCTTGCAATTGAAGCAGGCAGAGAGGCATATCTCGCAGGATTTGGAAGAGTTTTAGACAATCGCGGTTCGGCTTCCAGTCCGCTCACTGGATTTTTACAGAATTAGTACAACGCAGAAATGAGGGAAAGAAATGATTGAAATACGTACAACGGGTCATATGGACTATTACGAGGGAATGGAAAAAATTAACTCGGATATGATGGAGCAGGTGCTTATTCAGGTAAAAAATTATGAATACCATTCTTATCAGGGAGCGGATGTGATTCGTGCCTTGAATAAAGAATCGTTGAACATAGAAGACTATAAAGCATTGCTGTCACCTGCAGCGGAATCATTTTTAGAGCAAATGGCGGTTAGAGCTACAATGGAGACAAGAAAGCACTTTGGGAATGCTATTTGTATGTTCACCCCACTATACATTGCGAATTATTGTGAAAATTATTGTGTCTATTGTGGATTTAACTGCGCCAATAAAATTCATCGGGGGAAACTAAGCTTGCGGCAGATTGAAAAGGAATGCCAAACAATTCATGAAACCGGTTTGCAGGAAATTCTACTGTTAACAGGTGAATCAAGGCATATGTCGGATGTAAATTATATCGGAGAAGCGGTTAAGATTGCTGCTAGATATTTTGCAACAGTGGGAATTGAAATTTATCCGCTTAATGTTGAAGAATATCGGTATTTGCAACAATGCGGGGCGGATTTTGTGAGTGTGTATCAGGAGACCTACAATACGGATAAATATGAGACTCAGCATCTGCGTGGTTCAAAGCGTAGTTTCCCATATCGCTTCTATGCGCAGGAACGTGCAATCTTAGGAGGAATGAGGGGAGTTGGTTTTGGTGCACTGCTTGGACTGGATGACTTTCGAAAAGACGCATTTGCATCAGGAATACATGCCTATTTACTTCAGCAAAAGTATCCACATGCAGAGATTTCTTTTTCCGTGCCCCGACTTCGCCCATATATTAATAATGAAAAAAATAACCCAAATAATGTACATGAGACACAGCTCTTGCAGGTTATGCTGGCACATCGCATTTTTATGCCATTTGCGGGTATGACAATTTCGACCAGAGAACGTGCAGGCTTTCGTGATCATGTGATTGGAATGGCAGCAACAAAGATCTCGGCTGGTGTGAGCGTTGGTGTAGGAGGTCATGGAGAGAATGAGGGAGATGAGCAGTTTGAAATCTCCGATCCGAGAAGCGTCGAAGATGTAAAAGCAAGTATTTTCAATCGTGGATTGCAGGCAGTATTCAATGATTATGTCAGATGTACATCGAACATAGAAGAAGTGGGGTAAATAATGATTATAGTTACCAACCGGAAGTTGTGTCAGAATGAGGATTTGGTGGCCCAAATACGAAAGATTGCTCCTGCCCGTCCAAAAAGGATTTTGTTGAGGGAAAAGGATATTCCCTCTGGGGAACTCATTAAACTGGGAAGGCAGATACAGGAAATTTGTTATGAGTATAAAATTGCCTTCGGAATGAATTCAGATGTAGAAGCTGCCCGGGAGTTAAAGGCAGAGTGTGTTCATTTGCCTTTTTCACAATTTACGCAATTATCTGAAAAAGAGAAAAAAAGCTTTTCTCTCATTGGTACATCCGTGCATCGTGCAGAGGAGGCATTGAAATCCGAGGAAATGGGAGCTGCCTATGTAATTGCCGGGCATATTTTTGAAACAAACTGTAAATCAGGACTGGAACCAAGGGGACTTTCCTTTTTGCAGAAAATTTGTCAAACGGTAAAAATTCCAGTATATGCTATTGGTGGAATTAACCCTGAAAATGTATCTTCTGTAATGGAAGGTGGAGCTGACGGAATTTGCATTATGTCAGGGGCAATGATTTGCAGTGAACCTGATAAATATATAAAAAAATTTCCAAAAGATGCATAAAAACTCAAAATTACCATATACTGTTAGAAATGTGGCGAATTCATAGCCGCCAAAATATGACAAAATATAAAAAGAAGGACACAAAAAAGTACAAAATTTGACTTTTTACACAAAATATGGTATAATTATGACAATATTGAAACAATATGTCGTGTCTGGATAGGAGGTATATGATTCATGGTAACAGCAGATGTGGGAAAAGTCCGAAATGCTGTAAAGAAGCATATCGGAAGCAGAGTAGTAGTACGTTGCAACTTGGGAAGACATAAAGTGGATGTTACAGAGGGAATTATTACAGAAACATATCCAAGTATTTTTTTGATTCAGGTAAAAAATGAAGCTGAAGATACATTTCAAACAATTTCTTATAGTTATACGGATGTATTGACAAAGGATGTACGCATTACATTATGTTCGTAAGTGAAAAAGGGTGTGACCGGAGATTCCTCTTTTTGCAAACGTCTAATCAGAGTCATTAAGGGGAATGAGCCAAGAGTTTATGTAAACCTTCAAGCTGATGTAAGATAGAATTACTCAGTTTGGAGGTTTTATCTTACAGAAATTTTTTAATAATCATCGAGAAATCTTGAATGACTCAGAGAGCCGGATATGTCTGGCTCTTCTTTTTGATATTAAAAAAATTAAAGTTTTTTAGAATAATTGAAACAATTATTGCTTTTCCTTTGTCTAATGAATGTAAGCAGCTTACAAAATATGTATGGGAGGTATAAACATGGAGCAGCTGGTTAAACAGGCACAGTCCGGGAGTCCGGATGCCTTTGTACAATTGATAGAACAAAATCAGCAGGCAATGTACAAGGTGGCCATCTGCTATCTGAAAAATACGGAAGATGTGGCAGATGTAATGCAGGATACGGTTCTTATTGCCTATGAAAAGATAAAGGATTTAAAACACGCAAAATACTTTAAAACCTGGCTGACCCGAATCCTCATCAACAAGTGTAAAGACTTTCTGTCAGGCCGGGAGCGAGAAGAAACGTGGGAGAAACTGCCGGAAACAGAGTATTTACAGGATTTTGATAAACATATTACATATCGGGAATTATTTCAGGCTTTGGGTGATGAGTACCGTGATATTTTGATTTTATACTATGGGAAGGGCTATAAAACCAAAGAAATTGCATGGATTCTTGATGTGAAAGAAGCCACGATCCGGACGCGGCTGAGACGAGGACGGCAAAAGTTAAAAACGTTGATTGAAAAAGAAAGCGATGGTGAGTGAGATGAAAGAAAGGGACTTAAAACAATTTTTTCAAAATGAGCAGGAAATTCCTCCATTGGTAGAGGACAAAATGCAGGAGGCATATCAGAAAATTGGCGGGAAGAATCAAAACATTGTTTTCATAACAAAAAAACGGAAATGGAAAGTGGCTGCTGCAGTAGCATGCTGTCTTTTGGCAACAAGTGTTACCGTAGCTGCAGCTACCGGCAGTTTTGGTGGATTGCGCAGGTTATTTAAAGGTTCAATAAAACCTATTCAACAGTCGTCAAAGGAAGCAGAAACAGAGCAAATCTCCAATACATTTCCAGGCTTATCTGTCAATGTTGAAGAAATTTCTGGTACAGACAGCATGGTATATATGATTCTTGATGTAAAGAGAACCGATGGAAAACTGTTTCAAAAGGAAACGGATTACTATTTCGGGGATGTGGAAATGGTTGGTGAAAATGACCGGAAACTTAATTCATCGTATAATGGTGAAGCAAGCAGCAACGTGGACTTGGGGACTATTCTGGAAAATGATGGAACAGATACAATTAAGATGGCACTTTGTTATGCATATGAGTATACCGAAAAGGAGAAGGTATATACCCGTAGAGGGGACAATTGTGCATTGTCTTTGAGCAATCTGATATATGATGAACATGTCGAAATGAATGGTAAAATAGATTTGAAATTGAAGTTGGATTATAAGGAAACCGAAACAAGGGAGTGCCAGCCAAATCAAAAGATTCGTTTTCCGAAAGTGGGTCATTCTGAGAAATACATTTTAGCAGGAACACTGAAGTCTGTAACAGTTACTCCTTATGATTTAAAATACTGCCGTGAATTTGATTCTTTGTGGGATGATGGTGAGATTCCTAGTGCTGATGCATGGGATCAGGTTTATCTTGAGATGGAGGATGGGACAAAGTACGGTAATGTGATGGAAGAAGATTGCAAAACCGCTTTTCGCAGTACAAGTACAGATGAAGACCCACTCACATATTCACAGAAAGTGCACTTTACGTTTAAGAAGGCAGTTGATGTCAATAAGATAAAAGCAGTATGGTTTGGAAAGACAAAAATTTCTTTAGAAAAATAGACCGAACCGGCATTAAAGACAAAAATATCCTGGCAGAGAAATTTTACCGGGCAGTTATATTTTCCCAATATTTCACATATAGTATAATAGTAAAGTTAAGAAGACAGGCCAAAGGAGGGAAATTTGTGGAACTTATTAAGAAAAGAGTTCACATGAATAGATGTAATTGCAGGAAGGATATGCAGATTACACTTGACAATGATTTTAATGTGCCGGATGTAAGTGCGGACATACATACGATTGTAAAAGAACAGGGAGAAGTGCAGGTGGATGAGGTTCGCTTTGTCTCCGGCAAAGGAACAATCCGAGGAAAACTCTCCTTTTGTATCCTGTATGTTGGTGATGAAGAAGGAAAACCCGTCTGCCAATTTAAAAATACCATTCCATTTGAAGAAAATGTTTCGTTAGATGATACATGTAGTGAAGATGATGTGTCCGTAAAATGTTTGATTGATGATTTGAAAAGCGAAATGATTAATTCACGTAAGATTGGCGTGAAAGCAATTCTGTCTTTTGAGATTGTATCAGAGGCCTTGTATGATGGAGAGGGTGCTGTGGATATGGAGGGAAACGAAGAAATTTTCCTGCAGAAAAAGGCACTGCCGGTTACCCAGCTTTCCTTGTGCAAAAAAGATGTATTTCGAATGCGTGATGAATTTTCTTTACCAAGTACAAAAGATTCTGTAGAGCGGGTATTGTATGAGAGTATTACATTAGAGGAAATGGAAACAAGGCTCGTTGAAAATAAGATAAATATTGGGGGGCAGGTAAAGATTTTTGTATTGTACATAAGTGGAACTGAAAATTCACACCTTGAGTTCTATGAGACAACACTGCCAATCCGGGGAACGCTAGATTGTAATGGATGCGATGAATCTATGGTGCCATATATTGAAATTGGAATACACAGTAAGGATTTGGAAGCAAAGGAAGATGAAGATGGAGAAATGAGAGTCTTTGATCTGGAAATGGTACTTGATTTATTAATTAAGGTTTATCGTGAGGAGGAGCTGGAAGTATTAACCGATTTTTATGCCCGGGACAGAGATTTGTCTCCAGTCTTTACGGATTCGTATTTTGAGCATCTCCTTATGAAAAATAATAGTAAAGCAAGAGTTGCGGAAAAGATTTCGCTGGAAGAAAACCAGAAGATTCTTCAAATCTGGAATGTGGAAGGTGAAATCCGCATCGACGAAAAGAAGGTGGTAGCTGAAGGAATACTTGTACAGGGTGTAATTGAAACAAATATTCTCTATGTATCTGGTGAGGGTGACTTGCCAATTGGATCACTGAAGGGAACCATTCCATTTGAACAGACAGTAGATGTGAAGGGAATGAGTGCAAATGCCATTTTTGAATTAAGTGGTGCGATTGATCAAATTGGAGCGGTCATTCTCGGTGAGAGGGAGGTGGAAGTCAAGGCAACAATTGAGTTAGATGTTATTGCATTTGAAAAGATTGTACTGCCGATGATTTCGGATTATAGCGAAATAGAACTGGATATGGAAACAGTGAGTAAAGAGCCGGGAATGGTAGGATATGTAGTTAAAGAAAATGAAAGCCTGTGGGACATTGCAAAGCTGTTTCGAACCAAAATTGAGACAATTGTAGAATTAAATGAACTTGAAACGGAGGAAATCCGGGAGGGGCAAACCTTGCTCCTTATGAAAGAAATTCAAAATATTGCTGGTTAAACAAAGCAGAACCCCCACTTCATTAAAAAATAAATGAGGCGGGGGTTCTTTTGGGAGTAGAAAATATTACGAAATAAACTAATTTGCAAAAGAATTTTTCCAATCATTCATCTTGGAAACAGCAGCATCGATTGTCTGGCTGCAAATATCCGGTAACTCATCGCCAAAGGATTTGGTTGCTTGTTCAAATCCTTTTTTCATTGCGGCAATCATTTCATCTGCCTTGTCCGGATCTCCACCGCTTAGTGCCTTTGCCATTTCAACTAGGCGGTCACTTGTCTGATTAATACCCCAGTAGCCATCTTCACTAATTTCTTGTGCGGCTTGAGCAGAGACAGCAGGGTCAACCTCAATAGTACCAGCTTTCAAACCGTGAAGCAAATCTAAAATGTCATATGTTCTATTTGCCTGCTTGCCGAGCATACCCTCAACTAATTGCTGCATCTGTTGCTTTTTCTGAGTTAATTCAGCTTTTAGAGCATTCATTTTTTGTAAATCAGGAGAATACGTTGTACTTTTTTCTTCTGTTTTGGAAGATTCATAAACAACAGCGATATCTTCTGAAGGTTTTGCAGATGATTGTTCTGCTTTTGTTTTTGATGCCACTTCCGGTGTGTATCCGGTAGCAACATTTCCTGAAATTCCATTTACACTCATAGTTACCCTCCTTGGTATCATGTATGGCTATCAAAATGTTTCTTTGTACTATATATATCGGTCTTTTTTTTTAATCTTTAACCCTAGGTCCTGTAAAAGTTCGTTCGAAAGGCAAAACAACTATATGGAAGATTTTTGCAATGAAGTTTGGCGTCCTCACACTCGTCTTCATTATCAAAGAGACCGAATACGGTAGGACCACTGCCGCTCATTAGTGTTCCAAGAGCACCATTTTCCATCATAGTTTCTTTGATAATGGAAATTTCAGGATGTTTTGGAATTGTAACATCTTCTAATATATTACCGAGATTCGCAGCTAAATCATAAATGTTGTCATTTTTAATTGCTTGTATTTGCATGTCAATCTTCGGGTGCTTCGTTTGTTTGCCTAGGTTCAAACCAGCATAAACAGACTTCGTAGATACATGTATTCCAGGTTTTACGATTAATATGTGTGCATCCGGTGCAGGAGGCAGCGGCGTGAGAATCTCACCAATTCCTTCGGAAAGAGCAGTCCCTTTCATAATACAATATGGAATATCAGCGCCATATTTGACTCCCCGCTTCATTAATTCTTCCGCAGAGAGACCTAAATCATACAGTTTATTTAATGCAATCAGGCAGGAGGCTGCATCTGTACTTCCTCCAGCCATTCCTGCGGCAACTGGAATTCTTTTCTCAAGCTGAATGTCCAGACCATCCTTGATATGAAATTCTTTGCAAATCATTTCCGCACAACGATAAACTAAGTTGTTCTCGTCGCAGGGTAAAAATTTCAGATTTGTTTTCAAATGTATGCCGGATTTTTTACTTTTAGTAATTGTCAATCGGTCGAAAAGGCGGATACTTTGCATAATCATTTTTACTTCGTGGTAGCCATCTTCACGTTTTCGAATGACATCCAGTCCAAGGTTTATTTTAGCCGGAGCATTTAGCCAGATTGTATTCATTATTTGAACTCCTTCATTATCATTGTATTTAAATTATATCAAATCATAAACAAAATGACTACCCTTTGATGTATAAAAACATATAAATTGGAAAAACTCCAAATATAATATTCATGAGATGGAGGACTTATATGAAGCGAATAAAAATGATAGCAGGTATTATTTTGGTGATGGGAGCTGTTTTGGTCTTTACATATACAAGAGGGGATGCTGTTTCTCTTCAAGAGGGTATTGCCAGTCAGGTAATACGTTTGCATGTAGTAGCAAACAGTGATGTGGAGACAGACCAGACACTAAAACTTACTGTAAAAGATGCTGTTGTAACAAAGCTGAGGAGTAAACTTAAAAATGCAGAGAACCATGAGCAGGCAAGAAAAATTATTGAGGAAAATCTAGGTGAAATTGAGCAGGAAGCAAGACATGTTATGAAAGAACAGGGTTATGATTATACTGCTAAAGCAATACTTGGAGATGCCGTTTTCCCTGTAAAGCAATACGGAGATTTGACATTTCCGGCAGGAGAGTATGAAGCACTGAGGATTAATATTGGTAAAGCTGAGGGGAAAAACTGGTGGTGTGTTATGTACCCTACGCTCTGTTTTGTAGATAGTACGTATCAGGTTGTGCCAGAAGAATCAAAAGAGGTTTTGAAAAATGAATTGACGCAGAATGAATATGAGATGCTTGTTCAGGGAGGTGAGAAGGTAAGCTATAGTTTTAAGTTTCTGGATTGGCTTGAAAAAATAGTAGGATAGGAGTACAATAAAGCTAACTTTGTGAAACGATTATGGAATGGAGGAAGACATGAAAAAGCAGATTGCAGTACTGTTTGGCGGACAGTCATCAGAGCATGAGGTTTCCTGTAAGTCAGCAGTAACAATTATGAATGGGTTGGATAAAGAGAAGTATGATTTACATAGAATTGGAATTACAAAGGAAGGAAAATGGATTTTAGCAGAATCTGAGGCGAAGATTGAAGATGGAAGCTGGGTGAATGGAAGTACCACTGCTATTGTTTCCCCAGATGCTTCACAACATGGGATTCTTCTTTTGAAAGATGGCAAATGTACACTGCAAAGAATAGATGTGATTTTCCCTGTTTTACATGGGTTGTATGGGGAGGATGGAACTGTTCAGGGAATTTTTGAACTTTCAGGAATCCCATATGTTGGATGCGGTGTTTTATCATCTGCTGTTAGTATGGATAAGTTGTCTACAAAGTTATTTGCCGATCATATCGGGGTTTGCCAGGCTGCTTATGTGGCAGATACGGCATACGATTTATCGGAAATTGAAGAAACGGTCCAGCGCGTGGAAGAGCAGCTGGGCTATCCCGTTTTTGTAAAGCCTTCTAATGCCGGTTCTTCACAGGGAGTTTCAAAGGCAGAAAACCGCAGGGAATTAATTCAAGCAGTTGAACTTGCCAAAAAACATGATAATAGAGTTTTGATTGAAGAAATGATTGTTGGAAGGGAAGTAGAATGTGCTGTTTTGGGCGGAAATCGTCCAAAGGCTTCCTGTATTGGTGAAGTTCTGGCGGCAGCAGAATTTTATGATTATGATGCAAAGTATAATAATTCAGCGTCAAAGACGGTAGTAGATCCAGATTTGCCGGATGATGTAAAAGATGAAATCCGTGAAAAGGCAGTAAATATTTTTCGTTGTGTAGATGGATTTAGCTTGTCCCGTGTAGACTTTTTTGTAGAAAAGGGAACAAATCGTGTTATATTTAATGAAATTAATACACTGCCGGGATTTACAAGTATTAGTATGTATCCGATGCTTTGGCATGCGATGGGACTGGAACTTAGCGTACTTTTAGATAAAATAGTCGAAACGGCAGGTGAAAGATATGGGGCAGAATGTTGCAGTTAGTTTAAAGGGAGTTCAGTTTCATGAGGAGGCTACAGAACCGGTAGAGGTAATTTCTTTTGGAGAGCGCTTTGAAAGGAACGGAAAAAAATATGTTGTTTATGAAGAAGTGATTGAAGATGAACCAGGCGGTATGAAAGAGTTGGTAAAAAATACAATTAAAATTGGAGATGGTGAGGTTGATATTATAAAGCGGGGAGCCCGGGGAACACATCTTTGCTTCCGGGAGGGACAACGGAATATAACCTGTTATACCACTCCATTTGGTGAACTTACAATTGGAATATCTACGTCCATGGTAGATATTGTAGAGACGGAGGGAAAAACACAGATTAATATTCGTTATGACCTTGAGATTAACCATGCATTTGTGTCAGAATGTATGGTGGATTTGTGTATTACGGACAAGGAGTATTTGGTATCGTAGAAAAGGAGGAGGAATTGCATGAAACTGAATTTTACAAAAATGCATGGCACCGGGAATGATTATGTATATGTAAATTTGTTTGAGGAAACGATTGACAATCCAAAACGTATTTCACAAATTGTCAGCGACAGGCATTTTGGAATTGGTTCGGATGGATTGATTCTGATTGCGCCTTCTAAGGTAGCTGATTGCCGTATGATTATGTATAATGCCGATGGTTCGGAAGGAGCCATGTGCGGAAACGGTATTCGCTGTGTGGCGAAATACGTATATGACAATGATATTGTTAAAAAGGATATTGTTTTGGTCGAAACGAAAAGTGGAATTAAAAAGATTGATTTAACGGTGGAAAATGGAAAGGCGACTTACGCTGCTGTAGACATGGGAAAGGCAATATTGGCACCATGTGATATTCCGGTAGATGCAGAGGGAAGCACGTTCATTAACCAAAAGATTCTGGTAGAGGGTGTTGAATATGCAGTTACTTGTGTCTCGATGGGAAATCCCCATTGTGTTATATTTACAGATAAAATTGATGAATTGAAGTTAGAGCAGATTGGTCCCTCTTTTGAGAATCATCCTATGTTTCCAGATCGGATAAATACTGAGTTTGTAGAGGTGTTGGATAAAACCAATCTGAAGATGCGTGTCTGGGAACGTGGTTCAGGAGAAACAATTTCTTGTGGAACGGGAACCTGTGCGGCTACAGTAGCGGCCGTTCTGAATGGGTATTGTGAAAAAAATCATGAAATTGCCGTGCATATCCGAGGAGGAATTTTGTACGATAAGTATATGGAGGATGGTACGGTCATCATGAAAGGGCCTGCAACAACTGTATTCGAGGGAAGAATAGAGGTGCAATAAATTAATTTACTGAAAGGAGAAGGGTGTTGCAATTTGCAACAAATTTCTTTATAATGTACTATAGTTAGACACATTTTTCACGGCATTAGTAAGTTGATATATGTTGTAGAAAGGGGAAAGTGCATTTTGGAAAAGCACATGGCGGCAAATGCGTTATATTAATATCGATGATGCCAAACCAGGAATGATGGTAGGAAAACCTGTCTATAATGAGAGCGGGGCAGTACTGGTCAATTATAGGGTGAAACTGACAGAGAGCCTTATTGAGCGAATGAAAGACAAAGGTCTTCCGGGACTTTATATTGAGGATGCACTTTCAGCTGATATTATAGTTGAGGATTTAATTAGTGATGAGCTTCAGATTAAAGCATCTGTAGCGTTAAAGCATTTGGATATTGATGCGGCTCTTGATGTAGCGGATAAGATTACAAAAGAGTTGAGCGAGAACGGAGAGATTAGTTTAAATCTTATTAGCTTGCGAACAAGTTCCGATTATACATATAAGCATTCTATTAATGTGGCAGTTCTTTCCGTAATTACGGGAATGGGAATTGGTTTAAAGAGGAGTATGCTTAAGGAATTATCTGCAGCCGGTCTTCTACACGACATTGGGAAGGTAAATATTCCTCCACAAATTTTGGATAAAGAGGGTCCTCTATCTGAAGAAGAGTTTGAAATTGTAAAAAAGCATTCTGAATATGGTTATGAGAAAATTAAAGACAATGTTTTGATTACCTCTAAGATAAAGATGGGGGTTTATTCGCATCATGAAAACATGAATGGGACCGGATACCCATTAGGACTTACCGGAAATCAAATTTATTTATTTGCAAAAATTATTCATATTGCAGATGTATACGATGCCTTAATTAGTGAGAGGACTTATAAGCATGCACACTCTCCAGCGGAAGCAATTAGTTTTTTGAAAAAGAATTCCGGTTCCATGTTTGAACCGGAATATATAGATGCTTTTTTAAGATATATTCCGATTTATCCGAAAGGAAGAAGTGTACGTCTTGAGACGGGAGAAGAGGCACTTGTCATTGAGAATAAGCAAAGGCATACAATGCGACCGGTTATAAGACTCATGAATGGAAAGGATATTGACCTTTCTGTGCCGGAATACTCAGAAGTAAAAATAATAGGTTTTGCAGATACAAAAAAAGTACGATGAATAAACGAGAGAATCGTTTTCGGCATCGTACTTTTTATAAGCTGGGGAGTTGTCAGCTGCAAAATTTTCTACTGACCACTCTTGCTTAGTGCTTTCATTCGCATGCGTTGGAAAAAGCCCAGTTTCTCCTGTGGGGTTTCCAATACATTTCTTCCCTTTACATCCATAATGTAAATACCACTTAAAACGGCTTTTACTTCTTTTTTGACTGGCAAGACAGGAAAAATCTTTTCATCACACATCAATGTCATAACTTTAGGTCCAATCTTAGCCTTTACAACAGGAACCTTTGAACCACGTAAATATTTTGGTGTAGAGTCTAAAACAATTTTGGGGAATCCTGCCTCTTTTAGTTTCATCCTCTTTTTATCAATAATAAGCACTGACATTGTTTGTGCTGCCGCTTCCATCTGTCCTTGGGAAGCCTCTTGCTTTTTCTGCATTTTTCTTCCGACAATCGAAAGTACGATTAATAAGATGAGTAATACGCCTAATATAATTCCGAGAACGGTAAAGAGCGTACCCCATGGAAACATTGTTACTGGTACATATGACATAATCTTTTGTTCCTCCTTCAATATACTTCAAATCTAATTCAGTCATTTTCCCCATCAGACATTTTATCATGAATATCTGGAAAAAGAAACCGTTAAATTTTTATTTTGTCAATAAAGCGCTGTTATTTTCATACATTTGAGCAACTTCTCTTTGTACAATAGCACCTAGATGTTTTCTGTCTTCTTTGTCCAATGTTTCCGGATATATTGGTTTTCCAAACTCAATTAAAATATTTCCCTTTCGAATCCAGGGGAGCGAGTTCTCAAACATTGTTTCTGTATTTAGGATACAAACTGGAATAACCGGACATTTTGTTTTGTGTGCAATTCGGAGACTACCCTCTTTAAATGGAAGTAATGTATCAGTTGGATTGCGGGTGCCTTCGGGAGCGATATAAATAGAATATCCGTCGTTTACATGTTGGATACAAGTTTTAATTACCTGCATCTGCTGTTTCATGTCTTGTCGATCGATAAAAAGGCAATTTAAAAAATACATCCATTGTGCCACAAACGGAAATTTTTTAATTTCTTTTTTGGAAACGAAGGCAGTCTGAGTAGGAACCTCTGAGTATGCAAGCAAAATATCGTAAAAACTGCGGTGGTTGGCAGCATATAAAACAGGTGTATCCGTCGGAATGTTTTCTTTTCCGATGATTGTCTTCTTAGCACCCGAAATGAAAAGGATAAGTTTAAATACAATGCGGACAACAAGCTGTGCAATCCGTGCTGCTGCCATTTCATTAAAATATCGGATTACCAGTTCAATTGGGTCCATGGGAATGCTTAAGATAGCGATGATAACTGCTAAAAGTGCGATTAGTATGGTTCTCATTTTGTTTACCTTCCTTTTCTTTGTTCACTTTTTGAGGGAACATGTAAATATTTATGGATTTGCCGTTTCCGTCGGTTCGGATGTTTCAATCGGTGGTGAAGTAGGTTCCGGTTGTTTGGTAGGAGCAATCGGCTCGGAAGTTTTTGTAGGTGCATGAGTAGCTGAAGGCACTTCCGGGGTTGAAGTTACGATTGGCTTCGCTGTTGGCTTTGGTGTTTCTGTCTTCTTTGGCTTTTTGGTTGGCTTTGGTGTTTTCTTTGGCTTCTTTGTTGGCTTTGGAGTAGCACTTGCCTTGGGTGTTGCTGTAGGTCGGAATGTTTTGCGAGGTTTTGGTGTTTTATATTTTACATCATCTGCATCTTCTACATCGACACCACTCATACTATCGCTGTTGGATATAGCAGAACTGCATCCATAATATTCTTCTAAAGTAAGACCACTACTATATAATTTTTTTGCAAGTGCTTTTCCTACGAAGCGGATATGCCAAGGCTCATACGTATAACCGGTAATTTTATCTTTTCCTTTGGGATAACGTATAATGTATCCAAATTTGTGGGCATTTTGTGCAAGCCATTGCCCCTCTATAGTATTACCTAACTCCTGATCCAGCCGGCAGCCTACGCTTTGAGCTGAAATGTCAATTGCAAGTCCGGTCTGATGTTCACTGCTTCCTGGCTTGGCAGAAACTGCATCTGTTGCTTCTACACCTCTTGTGGCAACATTATTGTTGTAAATCTGTTCTTGCCTTGCATAGGAACGATAACCCGAAACTCCATAGAAAGTGATGCCTTGTTTTTCAGCACGCTGAAATAGCTTTTCTAAAGCATTGGCAGCAATTTTACGTAATTTTCGTTTGTCACTTGAATAGCTAAAATCAAATTTTACATTTGGTTCAATTAAATCTTCCGGTACATAGGTTGTAGGCAGCAGGTAAGTTCTGTTTACCAGAACAGTAATGCTGCTTGGATTGGTATCTAAAGGCATGGATGTTTTTGAATTTGCGGTACCTGGCAAAGGAGTACCCTCCTGGTCGGTATTCTCATTATAATAATATTCATAGGGTTCATTCGATGTGCTTTGTGCAAGGGGTACAAATGATGTTTTTACAAGGAATACTGCAAAACCAACTGCAAGCAAAAGAAATCCACCGATAATATATTTTTTCACTGGTATTTCGCCAACTTTCTGTTAAATGTAAAAATCGGTGTGTACATTTAAACTGTATACACCGATTCTATTATATCAAAAGAGAGGGGAAAATCATAGGAGTTAATTAAAAAATCATAATTTTGGGAAAATGTGGTGGCTGTATTTTCTTAATGCAAAATATAGAAATAGCCCAAGTATTCCACATGAAATTATTTCGCCAATAAATACAGTAATACCTAAAAAGTAGATTGGTGATTCATCGAAATAGGCAAAACGAAGTACGAATGGGATGATTAGTGTATTAAAAAAAATCGGCGGAAGAGGTGCTAAATAATATTTTTTTCTAAGGGTGTATGTACCCAATGCACCAAGCAAGGTGGCAAATGAACCAAAAATAATATCCAGATAACTAGAACCGCCAATAAGATTGCTGATGAGACAGCCAATTGCAACACCGGGAATGGCGGCAGGTGTAAAACAGGGTAAAATAGTTAATGCTTCTGCTATTCGGCACTGAATGGCAGAAAAGCTAATTGGCTCGAAAATTAGACATAACACAACATAGAGAGCGGCAATCAATGCTCCCTGACATAAATAAATTATACTTTTTTTCTTTTTCATTTCAAGTCTCCTTTAGTTTTGTTTTACGTGAGGAAGGTCTCGAACTCACGATTTCTTTTGTGACACAGAAAGCGATTCTACAGTAATTCTGTCTTTGGTAAAGCCTCATATGCTTCACGGACAGCATGTGCAAGCTGATCTGCACAAGAAGTTGGACGTGGCCCGCAGTGGATATTCGAGCATTTTGCTTCGATTTCTTCTACGGTCATGCCGTCTACTAGAATAGGAATTGCTTGAAGATTTCCATTACAGCCACCATAAAATTTTACATTTGTAATGATATTTCCATTAATATCAAGATCAATCTGTGTGCTGCAAGTACCTTTTGTTTTATATGAGTAACGCATAAATAGAGTTCCCCCTCGTCCTTTTGATGTGCCTTTATTCTACTCAAAAACTTTTGGTTTGTCAAACGGTACTATTTTATGGAGGAAAGTGATAATTGTCAACTTGTAAAGGAAGCAATTTCGAGATATAATATGAAATGAAATTTGTTTGATAAATTGAGGACAGGAGGGGAAACGGAGGGCAATGGAACTAGCGATACCAGGACAGGTAGAACATATTATAGAGCAACTGGGGGAAAATGGATATGAAGCATTTGCTGTTGGAGGTTGTGTAAGAGATTTATTGCTCGGGAGAACCCCGGAGGATTGGGATATCACAACCTCTGCGAGACCAGAGGATGTAAAACGTATATTTCGGCGGACAATAGACACAGGAATTGAACATGGGACAGTAACTGTAATGATAGGGGAAACTGGGTATGAAGTGACAACATATCGGGTTGATGGTGAATATGAAGATCACAGGCATCCGAAGGCGGTTCAGTTTACGGCAGAACTTGTAGAAGACTTGCGGAGACGGGATTTTACGATTAATGCGATGGCATACGCTCCAGGAAGCGGAGTTATTGACGTATTTTCAGGAAGAGAAGATATGGAAAAGGGAATGATACGTGCAGTTGGTGTGGCTCATGAGAGATTTGAGGAAGATGCTTTGAGGATGCTGCGAGCCGTTCGTTTTTCGGGTCAGTTGGGATTTCGCATTGAAGGGAAGACAAAACAGGCAATTTGTGAATTGGCACATACCATTTCGCATGTTAGTGTAGAGAGAATCCGGGTTGAATTAACAAAATTGCTGCTTTCAAGAGAGCCAGAGCGTTTGCTGGAAGCTTATGAGGCAGGGTTAACAAAAATAATTCTACCCGAATTTGATCAGATGATTGAAACAGAACAGGAAAATCCACATCATTATCTCAATGTGGGGAGACATACTTTGGCAGTGATAAAACAGATAAACCACTTGGCGAAACGTGAACAGTTGGATAAAAAACAATGGGTGGCTCTTTGCTTTGCGGGGTTGTTGCATGATGTGTCAAAACCGGAGTGTAAGACAGTTGACAGAGATGGTATTGCACATTTCTATGGACATGATAAAAAAGGAAGTGAACGAGCCGGGCATATACTGCGGCGGTTGAAATTTGATAATTATACAATTGATTTTGTAAAACGTTTGGTAAATTACCATGATGAACGGTTTGAAGGGGGGAAAAAAAGTCTCCGTCGGATCATGAATCGAATGGGGAGAGAGTATGTTCCCTATTTGTTTTTATTGCAGGAGGCTGATTTGCTTGGACAGAGCACTTATATGCAACAGGAAAAGCTGGGAGCGTTGGAGCATGCAAAAATATTATACGGACAGATAAACGAGGCCGATGAAGCAGTTTCTTTAAGTGATTTGGCAATTGGGGGAAAGGAATTAATGGAATTGGGGATTAGAAAGGGCCCGGAAATCGGGAAAATGTTAAATGAACTAATGTCAATTGTATTAGAGGAACCCCAGAAGAATAAACCGGAAATATTAGTGGCGATTGTAAAGGAAAGGATTGGGTAAGATGAGTTTACAGGTAAAACATTTACGAAAAAAGTATGGTGAAAAGGTGGTTTTGGAGGATTTGAGTTTTGAGATGGAAAAGCCGGGCGTATATGCTCTTCTTGGGACAAATGGCGCCGGAAAGACCACATCAATTCGAATGATTCTTGGTATGCTGGCAGGAGATGGCGGAGAAGTCTTATGGAATGGAAAGCCTTTAGATGTTATGGAAACAAATGTAGGCTACTTGGCAGAAGAGAGAGGTCTTTATCCTAAAATTTCTCTTATGGACCAGCTGCTGTATTTTGCATCGTTAAAGGAAGTACCAAAATCGTTGGCAAAAGAGCGTATCAAATATCTGTCGAAGCGATTGGAGGTAGATGAATATATATATCCCAAAGCCTCTGGAAGCAGAAAAAAGAAGGAGAAGCCTAAAACAGCTGATCAGCTTTCAAAAGGTAATCAGCAAAAAATACAGTTTTTGGTAGCGTTGCTTTCCGATCCGGACATTTTGATTTTGGATGAGCCACTCAGCGGGCTGGATCCGGTGAATGCAGATTTATTTAAGTCAATTATTCGAGAGGAAATGGATCAAGGGAAATATATGATTATGTCCAGTCATCAAATGGCTACCATTGAAGAATTTTGTGAGGATATTACGATATTAAATAAAGGGAAAGTAGTCTTGCAGGGCAATTTGAATAAAATTAAGAAAGAATATGGTAGAGTAAAATTATTTGTAAAGTGTGATGAGGATATTTCAGACATTCTGGATGAAATGGAGATTCATGCTGAAGAAAAAACAGCAGAGGGATATTATATTAAGGTAAAGGAGGAAAAGGAGGCAAGGGCATTACTCAGTGAACTGATGCGAAGGGAAATTCCGGTTGTACATTTTGAATTGCGGGAACCATCTTTACACGAGATTTTTGTAGAAAAAGTGGGAGGTACAAATGAAGAGTAAATCAGGAAGGCGTTTTTGGAATATTTTAAACTTCACTGTTGTACAGAGCTTCAAAAGCGGAAGTACGAAGGTGGTACTTATTTTACTTTCGGTAGCGATGCTTGTGTCAATGCCCTTACTCTATTACATTGGTAAGCAGAGTGGGCAGGAAGAGTTTCCGGTGAAAACGATTTTTGTTTGGGATCAGACGGAAATGGGTTTTAATGATTTCTCGGATTTGAAGGAGAAATCTCATTATCGGAATGTTGAGTTTTATAAGGTGGATTCTCAGCAGGAATTGAAAGAGGCTTCCATGCAGATTACAATTTCATTTGGTGAGCAGGGCTATATGCTTGAATATATGGTTCCAGTAGAAGGGGGAATGGAAGAGGTAGATTTTGATGCATATTCCGAAGATTTTATCCAGTGTTTTGAAAAACAAAGACTACAGAAGCTGGATGTATCGCCGGAGGAAAAGGAATACTTGGGAAATATACCGGAATACAAGGTAAGTTACTTAGATGAGAAGGGTCAGGTGCCGGCGGAAAGTGAAGAGGGTATCAGTCTTACTCAGTACAATGTACTTCTTGGCAGTGTTGTCGTTATGATTTTGCTTATTGCATTTAGTGCAGAAATTGTTTCTTCTTCTATTGTTTCGGAAAAGTCTAGTAAACTGGTTGAAACGCTTATGCTTAGTGCCAAGCCTTCTTCAATTATTGCCGGTAAAGTTACAGGTGCAATGTGTACTGTTGTTTTAGAACTTGTAGCAGTTGGCATTTGTGCATGTATATCTTTGTTTTTAACAAAGGTGATATTTGGACTGAATACTGTCATTATTCCTCAGCAGATTCAGGACTTTGTGAAGGAGACCAGTGGGTTGCCGCTGGAAAAGGTATGCATTCTTTTCTTATTTTTGTTAGCAGGTGTATGCTTTTATGCACTTCTTGCCGGCTTGTTTGGAGCTGCTATTAGCAAGATAGAAGACATGGCAGAGGGGATGAAAACATATAATTTTATTATGATTATTGGTGCATATTCGGGAATTGGATTAAGTATGGCACAGATAATGGGAAATGGTGCAGCGACAGTTAGCTATGTGCTGTCATTTATACCTATTTGTGCACCATTTGTTGTACCCATGCAGTTACTGGCCGGAAAAATATCTATTTCATTTGCATTGGCCGGGCTTGTGGTTTTAATTGGGTTTACCGTGTTTTTGGCACGATTTGTTGGAAAGGTTTATCAGGTAATGTTATTGCATCAGGGAAATACTTTGAAGTTTCGTGATATTATAAGCCTTGGCAGAAAGGAGACGCACAAATGAAGAAGAAGGGAATGTTTAGCGGTTGGAAGCAGGTATATTGCTTTACGCTAAAAGATGCAGTGAGTGCAAAATCTTTCAAGTTTACAACAATAGGAATTGCAGTGGTTCTTTTTGCCATTATAATAATTATTTATGGAGGAATGGCGTATACACAGTCTCAAAGTATGGAAGAGCCAATTGCCCTGAAAACAATTTATGTTTGTAATAATAGCGGAATGGATTTCTATCATTTGTCGGAATTTCCTTCTCAGGCGGGAAGGGGATTTCAAGGGGTACAATTTTTGACGGATGGGAATGAAAAAGATAAGTTACAAAGTAAGGTTTTTGAAAGCCCGGAGGAAGATGCTGTTTTATGGCTGCAGTCTGGTGAGGACAAGGCATTGTTATTGACACTTTTAATACCGGATTCAACAGAATGCAGTGGAGATGAGTGTGAAGAGTTGTTGGGGGAAATTTCTCATTATTTATATAAAGAAAAGTTGCAAAACAGTGGGGTTGAGAACACAAAGCTGGCGATGATTTTAAGCCCTGTTACAACACAATATGTAAAGCAGGGAGCAGAACCGGAATCTATGGGCTCTATTCTTGTCAAGATGATTGTACCTCTGATTTCTATTCTGGTTTTATACTTTATGATTTTGCTTCATGGGCAAAGTGTTGGAAAGAGTGTGGCTTCAGAAAAGACATCAAAATTAATGGAGACTTTGTTGCTTTCTGTACAGCCATATGCCCTTGTATTTGGAAAAATACTTGGTATGGCGACCGTAGGTTTGATCCAGATGATTTCATGGGCGGTTGGTCTGATACTGGGATTTGCTGGAGGAAATATTTTGGCCGGACAGATTAATAAGGGGTTTGAGAGTCCTTTGACAGATTTACTTTACATTATTAGAGAGTCCGGGATGGAACAGGCATTTCAATTGAAGTTTGTGGTTCTGGCTATTATGACTTTGCTGCTTGGCTACCTTTTTTATCTTGTGCTTGCAGGTCTGGTTGGTTCCCGTATTTCAAAGTCAGAAGATTTAGCACAGGGAATGGGATTGTTTCAGATTATTGTAGTAGCAGGTTTCATGGGGTCGTATTTTACATCACTCGGAATGCAAAGTGACCTGCTGGCAGTAGAACGTTATCTGCCTGTAACTTCACCATTTTTGCTTCCGTCAGACTTGCTCCTGGGAAAAGTTTCATTTGGGGAGGGATTTATTATGTTTCTGGTATTGGCAGTATTTACCTTGATCCTTGTCTGTGTGACTGGAAGAATGTATCGGAATAGTATTTTTTATAAGGGGAGACGTTCGAATTCATAGTTGTAAAGGATGCAGGAAGGTTGGACGTAAACAGTAGAGGGGGATTCTATGTTTGCAAATAATAGGAAGACAATAGGGGTTTTTATTTTTCGTCCTGTTGATGAATTTCAAAATAAACTTTGCAGGGGAATTATCGACGGAAGTAGCCGATATGGATTAAATGTGCTGTTTTTTACTTCATTTGGAGATTATGCACACAATGTACGGTTTGTAAAAGGTGAGAGTTGTATTGTAGATTTACCGCCCTATGAGGAATTGGATGGAGCAATTCTCGTTTTAGATACGATTGATATTGATGCTGTTAAGCAAAATTTGATAGAAAATGTGAGAGAACGATGCCACTGTCCTGTTGTTTGTGTACGAGAAGAAGTAAGTGGGATGCATAATGTTGTTGTAGATAATGACACATCTATGGAAAGCATATTTCGTCATTTTATAGAGGAACATGGTTTTGAACGGATTTGCTTTATGACAGGGAAAAAGGGACACGAGGATGCAGAAGGCCGTTTACGTAGCTTTCAGCGTGTGATGGAGGAGTGTCAGCTTCCGATAACCGATCGACAGATTTTTTACGGAGACTTCTGGAAAAAGAAGGGAAAGGAGGCTTGTGATCATTTTTTGGGTGGAGGTTATGAGCCGCAGGTAATAATCTGTGCAAATGATTATATGGCAGTTGCCGTTGCCAGTGAGTTGATTGACAGGGGTTATCGGATTCCGGAAGATATATGTGTAAGTGGATATGACGGTGTTTGTGAAATTTATCATTTTCAACCGTCCATTACAACCGCATGTGTACCATTTTATGAAATGGGTGTGGAGGCTGTTTCTGTTATAGTAAGAAATTTAAAGAAGGATTGTCCCTTGGAGAAAATTTATTTTCCTACAAAGCTGGTTTTGGCAGAATCTTGTGGTTGCCTGAATTTGGAGAAGCAGGAGTTGATTAAGAGCAGAAAATTATATCATGATAGTGTAAATCGTTCAGAATTGCGACAGATGGAGACAGCGTTCATGTCAGTACATTTGGAAGAGGTTCGGGATTTTGATGCTTTAGCAGATATAATAGAGGCTTATATAGAAAATGTAGATGGATATAAGGATTATTATTTGTGCCTTTGTGAGGGTCTGGAATCCGGGGGAAAAGCATTTCATACTTTTACAAATGATATGGAGATGCGAGTTGGCTTTCGTAACGGAAAAAGAATTAAAAATAAGAAAATTTCATTTTCAACAAGAGAACTTTTACCGGCAGAGGTACTGGATAATGGGCCTCAGATTTTTTATTTTTCTCCGTTGCATTATAAGGAACGGTGCTTTGGATATGAGGCAATCAGCTTTTGCGATAGCAAAGAGACAGGAAATTTATATCTCTCATGGAGTGTGAATATTGAGAACGCAATTCAAGACATCTTGTTACAAAATGAAATGGGACGCCTGATTGATGAATTAGAAGAACTGCACGTTCATGATGTATTAACCGGCTTATTTAACCGAAGGGGATTTGAGAAATACTCTCAAATCCAATGGAGTATTGCAAAAAAAAATGGATGCCCGTTTTTCATTATGGAATTAGATATGGATGGCTTGAAGTACATAAATGATAGTTTTGGTCATTCAGAGGGTGACAGTGCACTCCGGGTAATTGGTGAAGCTTTAAGTTTTGCATCTGAACAGGGTGAGATTTGTGCCAGAACCGGAGGAGATGAGTTTTGCGTTTGTCATGGCGCAAAATCAGAACAGGAGGTAAATGATTTTCTGGGCTCTGTTGATTATTATTTAGAGAAATATAATGCGGGAAGTGATAAACCGTATAAAGTTTGTGCAAGCAGGGGATTTTATTATGAGGTACCTGAAGCAGGAATGACGATAGAAAATTGTTTGAAAATCAGTGATTCAAGGATGTATAATCAGAAGCAGGAAAAACGTAGTAATATGATACAGAGAGAAAGGAGTATGAGATAAAATGAAGAAGGAATTACAGGTAGAGGGAATGTCATGTCAACATTGTGCGGCGAGAGTAGAGGCGGCATTATCTGCTCTTGAGCAGGTGAAGTCGGTTTCTGTAAATCTGAAACAGAAGAAAGTAAAGATTAAACTTCTGGAAGAGGTCTCAGATGACTTGTTGAAAAAGGTAGTAGAGGATGCAGGTTATCAGGTCCTCTCGTAAAAGTATTTGTGTGCACAAGTTCACAGTTTACATGAAGGTTTGGTGATAAAATGTCCCGATGGGAAAAAGATTGCCTTGGGCAGCTGGAGTTAGGGGATTCCGCTTATTATGGAGTCCATACAAGACGTGGTATATTAAACTTTAATGGAAAGAATGGAGTAGCCGTACACGGCAGGAATGATATTTCCTTGATTCATGCGATGGTTTTGGTAAAGAAGGCAGTTGCTTATACAAATCGAAAATGTGGGAATCTGGAAGAGGGAAAGGCAAGGGCTATTATAAGCGCCTGCGACCGTATTATGACAGGAGACTTTGATAATCAATTTCAGGTTAGTGCTTATCAGGGCGGTGCAGGTACAACAACCCATATGAATGTCAATGAGGTTATCGCTAATGTAGCGTTGGAGAGTATGGGGCATGAGAAGGGGCAGTATGAATTCTTGAGTCCGTTTGATGATGTAAATAAAGGGCAGTCTACAAATGATGTTTATCCCACAGCATTGCGTATAGCCTGTATTGAAAAGGTGCGTTTCCTTAGTGATTCAATGGCAGCTTTGCAGGAAAGCTTGCAAAAGAAAGAAAGTGAGTTTGCAGATGTTAGAAAACTTGGACGAACCCAGTTGATGGATGCTCTTCCTGTAACACTTGGCGAGGAATTTGGGGCTTATGCACAGGCGATTTCCAGAGATCGTTGGAGAATTTATAAGGTGGAAGAAAGGCTTCGTCAGGTTAATCTTGGAGGAACTGCTGTTGGTACTGGTATGAATGCAGATTTAGCTTATCGTTATATGGTAATTGATACTCTGCGGGAGCTGACTGGATTTGGTCTGGCTAGAGCAGAGTACCCGATGGATTTAACACAAAATAATGATGTGTTTGTAGAAGTTTCCGGTCTTCTGAAGGCGGCTGCTGTAAATCTTATGAAAATCAGCAATGATTTACGACTTATGAATTCAGGACCAAAAGGCGGCTTAGGTGAAATATGTTTAGAGCTGAGGCAGGCAGGTTCTACAATTATGCCGGGAAAAATAAATCCTGTTATTCCAGAAATGGTGACACAAATTGCAATGAGAGTTATGGCAAATGATAGTGGAATTGCGTTTGCAGCGGCAAGTGGACAATTGGAATTAAATGCATTTATGCCGTTTATTTCATATAGCCTGCTTGAATCGCTCGACTTATTGGGTGAAGCATCAGAAGCACTCCGAGCAAATGCCATTGAGACAGTTCGCGTAAATAAAGCCGGTTGTCTCAGACACTTAGAGGCATCTCTCGAGTCTGTAACTAGTCTTGTTCCTGAAATCGGATATGAAAAGGCAAGTGAGCTTGCAATGAGTGAAAGGAAGCAGGGCGATAAGGAAATGGATTTTGAAGCCTAAATTTTTGTAAACAAATAGTGAATGACTGGAAAAGGTTCCAGACTTCTTTCTAAGATCCCTTGAATAGAAGCAATCAGAAT
>CATZVV010000002.1 GCA_958425285.1 uncultured Lachnoclostridium sp.
ACCGATCCGGAGTACCTTTGATTGAGATTGTATCAGAGCCCGACATGCGAAGCGCAGATGAGGTAATTGCTTATCTGGAGAAGCTTCGCATGATTATTCAGTATTTAGGAGCATCCGATTGTAAGTTAAATGAAGGTTCTATGCGGGCAGATGTAAATTTATCAGTGCGGGAAACCGGTGCAAGTGAATTTGGAACCCGTACAGAAATGAAGAATCTGAATTCTTTTAAGGCAATTGCAAGAGCGATTGAAGGAGAACGTCAGAGACAGATTGATTTAATTGAGAGTGGCGAATCGGTGGTTCAGGAGACGCGGCGTTGGGATGATACAAAAGAATCTTCTTATGCCATGCGATCCAAGGAAGATGCACAGGATTATCGCTATTTTCCAGATCCAGATCTGGCTCCGATTCGAATTGGTGATGAATGGTTACAGGAAGTAAAAGGTCGCCAGACGGAATTTCGGGATGAAAAGAGAAATCGATATAAAGAAGAGTTCGGAATACCGGAATATGATATTGATATTATTACCGGTACAAAAAAACTTGCTGACATCTTTGAAGAAACAGTGGCATTGTGTAAGAATGCCAAAAAGGTCTCAAACTGGTTAATGGGCGAGACGATGCGACTCCTGAAGGAAAAGGAAATGGAGTCGGAGGATATTGCTTTTTCCCCTGAAAATCTAGCAAAGCTGATTAGACTTACGGACGAAAATGCAATCAATTCGTCAGTGGCAAAAGAGGTATTTGAAAAGGTATTTCTTGAGGATATAGACCCTCTGCAATATGTGGAGGAAAATGGATTAAAGACAGTAAACGATGAGGGGGCATTACGGGAAACCATTGAAAGGATTGTATTAGCAAATCCACAATCGGTTGAAGATTATCATGCCGGGAAGACAAAAGCCATTGGATTTCTGGTAGGTCAGACTATGAAAGAAATGAAGGGGAAAGCAGATCCGGGAATGGTGAATCAGATACTAAAGGAGTTGCTGGAAAAGTAGAATGGAGGAAGGATATGGAGGAGCAAAGACGATTTAAACGGCTTCCGGTTCATTTGGAATTGGAAGTTTCTACACTCTTTAAACAGAATAACGCAGTTGTTACGGACATTCATGCACCAATTGAGGTGTTTGATGTTTCGAAAGGCGGGCTGGGTTTCCGGTCAAAGAGTGTTTTGCCGGTTGGTTATTATTTTAATGCAAGGCTGGAACTTGATCAAAAGCAGGCGGCATTGAACTGTGTAGTGCGTATTATCCGCTCTCAGGATAATGGGATAAGTGGTTATATTTATGGCTGTGAAATTGTAGGAGCGGCATCTATCATGGATTATGTATTTGAGGAGTATGAAAATACAATTCGGTAGTTTGTTGTAAAGATAGAAGGAGACCGTTGTTTTGGCAATGGTCTTTTTCTGTCTTTTTGGTTATGTTAAAAGGAATGTGAGTGATGAAACAAGGATTGAACATTATAATGCTTAGGAAATTATATGTGATATACATATAGAAAAAATATAATTAAATAATAGGAAATGAAGAAAAAATGAAAAGATTGACTTAAACGTAAAAAAATGATAATATAAATAAAATGGGAAAGAGAGGTGTAAGAATGTATAAGAGCAGGGTTTATCATGAAATGACAAAGGGAGGAATTTGTAATGAGAAAGGGATTATGCATTGGGAAAATAGTATTATTGTTGACTTTTGTATTTTAGGGGAAAGTATGAGTGAAGCTAAAACAGCCAGCAGATTATATAATTCGGGGAAGTACCATTATTTAGCTACTATGACAACACAAGAGTATAAAACAAAGCGATACCCTATCACAGAATCACAGGCAAAACATAAGAAAGGTTATATTACAACAATCAGTGTAAATAATTCAAAGACAACATCTGTGTCTGCATCGCAAGCAATTTCTGTAGGGTGTTCCTATTTTGTAGATGTTTCAGCTTCTTTATCCCTTACCCAGACAGCATCCTATACAGTAGGAACATCTGTTTCGTATAGTATACCTAAGTCAAAAGCTACAGGATATTATAGAATAGAGGTTGTTTATCCTGGGTATAAAACTGAAAAACAGGTTGCACGATATAATTATAATTTTTCAAAGTCTAAAGTGACATACCGAGGAAATGTAGAATATATACCTCAAAATAGTGGGATGTATAAAGAATTAGTTCATTATGCGTAATCTGGTAGTTTGGAGAATCTAATATTGCTTAGACGTTAAGAAAAGAAGCGGTTAGAAATATAGTTTCTTCTGACTGCTTCTTATGCATTTATCGCATTTGTTCATAGTATAAAAAGAGAGGGAAAGATATGTTGAATAAGTTCTCAAAAGAGAAGAAAAAAATATGTGTTGTGTTTTGCATTTTGTTATTTGTTTTACCACTTTTGAGTTGCAAGCAAAAAGGAGATGAGCAGATAACAGTTACAGAAGAGAAAAATCACTTGCTGAGTGAAATTGGAACGAAAATAAAGGAAAATGAACTTGTTATTCTGACAGAGAATCTGGATTATTGTTTTTATAACAGTTTTTCTTACGGTCGTGAAATTGTCTTGGAGGTATTATCGAAGAAAGAAATTAATACGGATAAAGTGAATGTTTCAATGGATGTATCTATACCATATAAATACAGTGTAGAGGAATGTGAAGATGAGTTCCCATATTATTTGTATGCTTCTTATAGGAAGTTGGACTGGGAAAAGGCAGGAACACTTATTGCACAAGGCTCAGAACAATTTCATGATTATATAGAGCAGTATAAAGCGGATTTTGCGAAGATTGATTTAAAGGAAATTAATAAAATATATCGCTATCGAATTACGATTAATTTTGAGGCGGTTGAATTGGGAGAAGAAGAAGATATTAGCTATGTAACAATTCTTTATGATGGACAGCAGTTTGCAAAAAATATAGGTCATATTAAATTCTATAATAAGAAAAATCCATTTAAGGTAAATGGATTTGATACAGAAGTATGTTCAGCTCTTGGTATTCGGATGAATTCAAATGATACCGGTACAATGACGTATAGGGGTGGACAGTTTAAGGCAAAAAAAGATGTTGAATTACAAAATATTTATTTATATCAATCTCAATGTAAAATTACTGGTTGTTCTCTTGATATTACCACACCTAAAACAACCTATAATCAAAAGTGGGAGTCAGGGAAGTCAATTATAGTTCCTGCTGGTTCAAAGCTAAGTTTAGACATATCAATTGAAAATCCGGCATTTTCGAGAAATATGTTTTGTGGTATGAATCAATATTTAGTACTAGAATATAAACAGGGTGGCAAGGAATATAGAACATATATGGAATTGTCTTTTACAACACAGCTTTCAGCTTATGAAGCGTATGCTTATTTATATGATGAAATCAATATATATTCATATTATAGTAATTTTCTTGCTTATTACAATATGAGGGAGATAAATTGATGAGGAGTAGGATAATATTATTTTTTACGCTATTTTTAATTTATTTATTTCCTATAGGAGTTTTATATTATATATCAGAGTCAGAACAGAAAAATTATATGTACGAAAATAATGTTGTTATACAGGAAAAGTCATATGGTACGACTTTTCCTGTAGAGAGAGTTACAATTGATGAATATTTGACAGTAGATGTTGTTGGAGTTAGTACGGAATATCTGTTTCAGGAACTAGATAAAAGTAGTGAAATAAAATGGTTGGTCAATAAGGGTGATGAAGTCTTTAAAGGAGATATTATAGCAAAACAGCAATCACAGGAGATTATAAGTAAATATAATGGTATTGTAAAAGAAATCAAAGGTGCAGGGATTAAGATATTATCATTTGATGAGACTGCATGGGAATGTTATGTGAATAAAGAGGACTTAAAATATTTTAATCAATCTGTTTTACTGGATCGATTAGGTAATAAAGTTAATGTCTTACGTATTTCTAATCAAATTTTAGATGGTAAAGTGAAAGTTATTTTTAAGTTAAGTAATGAAAAGTGTGTTTATGGACAGAAAAAAAAGGATTTCAAATTATATACAGGTAACCGATTTGAAAATGTACTAGCAGTGTCATCGGATTGTGTATATGAAAAAAAAGGTGAATACTATGTCAGAACGATTGATGAAGCTGGTAATTTTTTGAGCGAAGTTCAGGTCGAAAAGGGATATGTAAGTGTTGGTTTTACATGTGTTACAGGTGTTGCTGAGGGAACTTTATGTGATGCAGGGTATAAAAGCTACATTGAAGATATGGTGGAAGAATAAAATGGATAAATTAGTAATAAGCTTAGAACATATAAAAAAAACATATGGTGATAAAGTTGTTCTTGAGGATATTAATTTAAAAATTACAAATGATAGTTTTATTTCTATATTAGGTAAATCAGGTGCCGGCAAGTCGACTTTAATGAATATAGTTGGGTTGATTGAGCATTTTGATGGGGGAACATATCGCTTTAATGATAAAGTGTTAAAGAGAAAAAAAGATTATGCTATGCTTCGATTAAGTGAAATTGGGTTTGTTTTTCAATCATATAATTTAATTCCAACTTTAACATGTCGAGAAAATATTGAACTGCCAATGATTTATAGTTCTGCAAGTATATCGCAGGATGTTTATATGGAACTTGCAGAAGAACTTGGAATATCAGATCTCTTGGATAAACCCATTAATATATTGAGTGGTGGTGAAAAGCAAAGAATTGCAATTGTGCGTGCGTTGGTTATGAATCCGAAATTAATTATTGCAGATGAACCTACAGGAAATTTAGATGACGAAAATAAATTTTTGGTTTTTGACATGTTGAAAAGGGAATATAGAAGAGGTAGGGCGGTTTTGATTATTACACACGACAGTAGTTTGGCAAAAAAAACATCTCAAACATATATCTTGAGGGAGGGAAGGTTATATGAGTGTTAAACATATTTTGCTAAATGGGATTTTAATGTCATGGAAACAGAGAAAAAACTATTTATTGCTTTCTGTTACAGTTGTATTATCTTTCTCTTTTTTGTTGGGATTTTTATGTTATACAGATACAAAAAATTATAATGATACAAAAGAAATTTTTAGTATGCCTAATAATTTGATTCTAGTACATGGAGAAACAGATGAAACTAGTGTAAAAAAAATGAATGTGGTAAAACAGTATTGTGAAAAAAGGAAAAATTTTTTTTGTTATGAATATTATGAGCAACAAATTAGACTTCTACAATATGGAAGTTTAGTAGCAAGTGTGAATATAATTCCAAATAATATTTTCGGATATTATCAAGATAATTCTACAAAAATTGAATTATCGGGAAGTGATGAAATCTCACTTAAGGAAAATGAAGCTGTTATTAGTGATGAATTGTATAGAATACTAAAACAAAGTAAGAATAATGAGGCTGTTAGCATCAATATTCCGATTTCATTAAAAAATGGAGAAGTCTATCATAAAAGGTACACGATTAATGACACTTATAAAACAAATGGAATGGATGATTTACTTTTTGATTCGGATGTTGGAGTAACGGGAAACGTAACAATACTTATCCCCCAAGATTCAGAATTTGTATATGATTTAGACTATGACAATATTAGTTTGGCAATTTGGAGTGAAGATGCAGATGAAGTATTAACACTAATTAATAACCTTGGGCTTGCATATTACTCTCCTTATGAGATGCAAAAGGAAAGTTTGGAAACTACAAAAAATAATATGAACGTTAAGTTTGTTATTGCACTTGTTCTTTTTATTTTACTTGGCTTCAATTTATATAGTAGTTTTATGAACGTGTTGACGAAGCGTGAATATGAAATAGGTATACGGCGAGCTCTAGGGGCAGGTAAAACACAAATTATATTGCAGTTTTTTGTAGAATGCTTTATTGTTATGATAATTAATATTTTATTATCTGTTGGCATTGTGTGTTGGCTTGCAATTTTATATAAGGTCACATTTTATTGGGTATTTGATGAAATTTTAGTTATATACATAAGTAAATATTCAATATATAGTTTTTTAGTTTGTAGCTTATGTTTATCTTTGTTTTTTGGCTTTATTTTTTCCTTACAGTCAACACAAATTGAAATTATTAAGTACTTAAAGGGAGAATAAATGTTTGGAACATATGAGGAGTCTTTAGGCTCTCAGGTCAAAATTATAACGCTTCATATCGCCGATTGGGATGTCCTGAGCAATAAAGTCCTTGACAATATCAACCTGCTTTTCCTGTAATGCTGTTTCAGCAGAAAGATAGTACCCCTGTTCACCCAGTGCATCGGAAAGTAGATTCAGATTACGGTCAAATAAGCGTTGAATCTTTTGAGTTTCCACATAAAATTTAGCAGAGATGGATGAATATTCCTTCTCTAAATGAATATCCAACTGGCCTAAGTGGTCAAGTTCTAAATGTAAAAGTACCCGTAGCTTTTCCGGGTGCTTTTTTAATGCATCTTTGCGAGTCATGACATATAAATCACCGTGTGCGTTTTCCTCTTTGAGTTTTAGTGGAAGTTGAAGATAGGCAAGATTTTCATTTAAAAGTTTCATGAAATCTAAGTTTTGCTGGAGCCCTTTTGCCACATTTCCCAGTTCTCCCAGTGCATTTTTCTGAAAGATTTCTTCACTAAACCGTGACAGAGTCTTTGTTTGTTCTTCAATTCTCTTATATAACTGATCTAAATTTTCTTTTTGACGAAAAAAACGCGGAGTGATGCTCCAATTTGCGATTAATTCACTTTGAATGAGGCTTTGAATATCTTTGGAAGACAGGATGACCGCAACGGAGGTTGTGTCCGCATTTGAAAATGCTGATTTAATGTTTTCCAAAAGAGATGGGACGGTGATGGTTCCATCTTGAATGGCTGCTTTTGTTTGAAACGAGAGTGGGAAATTTTGTAAATCATTCAAAAGATGAAGTCTCTGTTCTGGGGTGAAGCGGCTTCCTAACTGGTTTGCTTCAAAGGTTACCGGTGTATCTATGGAAGTCAAGGCTTTCTGCAGAAGTTCGGGTTTTTTCTGCAGCAGGGTAGTGAGTTCATTTGCAAGAGGCTCGCTTTCTGCGAAAACAAGTTCACCATCTATGATTTGTGCCTGTACGGGAGTTCCGTTAATAAGAAGTTGTCCTTCGGGAAGAGAACTTCCGTCTGGAAAAGCAGTATGGATTGTCATGGTGAAGGAAGAGGGGGCATTGGTTTCTGGTGATATGAATTCAGGAAGAAGAGAAAAAAGCTCAGTTCCGATTGCTTTTGCTGCCTTTGGGGCATGGTTCCCGATTAAATCCATTACATGGGTTACAGATTCTGCCAACTGTTCCAGCTTTGGCATCAGCTGGTGAGTCTGGTTCTGGTATTGCTCGAACTGGGTAAGATTTTCAAGTGTCATCGGATAGTTTAGATGGTTCATTGTGATAACAGCATTTACATTTATTTCTGGAAATCCGGCACACAGGCGGAGCGCATCTGCGATGCTTTCCTTACTGATGGAGAGCTGGTTGGTTAAAAGAGCACGTACAACATCCACATTTCGGGAGCTTTTTGGTAGTCCGGCTTCCTCTAATGCTTTCAATACAGTATCGTCCGAATCAAGCATATAAGCATCTGAGATTGCTTTTAAATAAATGGTACGTCCGGCCGTGGAGGTGACTTGAAAGGCAGCTTCCTGACCAATGGAGTAACGCGAGGCATCGGATAACTGTCCGGTAAATTTTGAGCCATCATTCATTTCCAATGTGACCTGATTTCCGCGTACATCTGTTACAACACCTTTTAACACTTGTCCTTCTGATACTCCAATCGAGCTTAATGCACCCTGATGTCCTGTCATGATACCGGTCCCTGTCATAATTCCACCGCCACCATTTCCCGTGATGGAGTTGCTGCGAATAGCCATAATATCACCATGCCTTTCCTGCCTGATTTTCGAACTGATATTTGCAATTATTCTATCCGATTTAACCTCTTTATGCAATGTATTTCGGCTTGTTTCACAAAAAAATATATGCTAAAATAGAAAAGAATGCTTTGGGGTATCAAAAAGTGCTACAAGGAGGACAGCAATGAAAAATTTTATGGATCAGGATTTTCTATTACGAACAGAGACTGCAAGAAAATTATATCATGAATATGCCGCCCAAGTGCCGGTACTGGATTATCATTGCCATCTGAGCCCAGAGGAAATCGCAAATGATATTTCTTTTGACAATATTACCGAATTATGGCTTGGTGGTGATCATTACAAATGGCGCATTATGCGTTCAAACGGTGTAGATGAAAAGTATATTACCGGGGATGCACCTGCCATTGAAAAATTTGAGGCATTCGCAAAGACTTTGCCCAAATGCATTGGGAACCCGATGTATCACTGGTGTCATCTGGAATTACAACGTTATTTTGGATATATGGGGACTTTGGATGAAAATACGTGGAAAGAAGTGTGGGATTTAACTTATCAGAAATTACATCAATCGGACATGACAGCAAAAAATCTGATACGTAAGTCAAATGTAACACTTGTCTGTACGACGGATGATCCGATTGATGATTTGCATTGGCATAAGGAAATTGCAGCAGATGATTCTTTTTCTGTTCAGGTTCTGCCGGCATGGCGTCCGGATTTGGCAATGAGTCCCGAAAAAGAGGGATTTGTAGATTACATAGAAAAACTTTCTGAAGTAAGTGGAATAAAAGTTGATTGTTTCACAAGTTTAATCAGTGCACTTATGAAACGATTGGATTATTTTGAACAGTGTGGATGTGTCGTAACAGATCATGGTTTGGATTTTGCAGAATTTGTAAAAGTTTCGGCTCAGGAGATGGAAGAGATTTTTACCAAAAGTATGAAACAGGAACAGCTTACGCTTCGTGAACAGCAGGCATTCCGTACGATGACAATGATTGAACTTGGAAAAGAGTATGCCAAACGGGGAATGGCAATGCAACTGCATTATGGTGCGAAGAGAGAAAATAATGAAAAAGTTTTTCTGACAGCGGGAGCAAATGCCGGGATTGACTGCATTAATGAAAGGGGATTTGTTTCGGATGTGGCAGAATTTTTGAATGAATTGGAGAAAACGGATGAACTTCCGAAAACCATTATTTATTCTTTAAATCCGATTGACAATGCCCTGATTGGGACGATGATCGGCTGCTTTCAGGGAACAGAGGTGCCGGGAAAAATTCAACAGGGTTCGGCGTGGTGGTTTAATGACCATAAGCCGGGAATGACAGAGCAGATTACATCTTTGGCAAGTCTTGGAATTCTTGGAAACTTTGTTGGTATGCTGACAGACTCGAGAAGTTTTGTTTCTTATCCGAGACATGAGTATTTCCGCCGCATTTTGTGCAATTTTATAGGCGGTCTCGTGGAAAATGGTGAATATCCGCAGGATTATGAAATTTTAGGTCATATGGTACAGGATATTTCTTATTATAATGCAGTAAGATATTTTGGTTTTAATTTATAATTTTTGACGGCGCGGTGCTTATAAAATGGAGTTTATGATTACATAGAAAACTGTGCAGAAATGAGGGAAGAATGAAGCAATTTTTTTTAGTAAAAGATGAAAGTGCAGCATCCATTTATATTGATAAAAATAGTGTAGATGCAAAAGGGCTTTTTTTAATGGCAGAAACTTTTGCAGAAGATGTGAAGACGATTACAGGTGTCAGTCCAAAGGTGGTATCAGAGGAAAAAGAAGGTCCAATGATAGTAGTAGGTGCAGTAGGTGCCTGTGATGTGATTGACCGGATGGCAGAAGAGGGCAAACTGGATATAAGCGATGTGGTTGGCAAGAGAGAGGTATTTAAAATTGCCTTTGTGGAAGATAAGCTAATTGTTACCGGAAGTGAGCGAATCGCTCCTTTGTTCGGACTTTTTGAAATATCTGCTGAAATGGGAGTCTCCCCATGGATTTACTGGGCAGATGTAATACCAAAAAAGCGGAAAGAAATAACTTTTGATGAAAGTATCTGCCGTACGTCCAAAGAACCTTCTGTTAAATATCGTGGTTTCTTTATGAATGATGAGTGGCCTTGTCTTGGAAATTATGTGATGAATACGTTTGGTGATTTTAATGCAGAATTTTACCGTAAAGTTTTTGAACTTTTGTTACGTTTGAAAGGAAATTATTTCTGGCCGGCAATGTGGTCTGCTTCATTCCCTTTGGATGGTGGAAATGGAAATCCGCTTGGGAATATGGAGTTATCCGATGCCCTTGGAATTACCGCATGCTTTTCCCATCATGAGCCGATGACCCGTGCAAGTGAGGAATGGGATAAGGTAAAGAGTGAGAGAAATGGGGAAGGATACGGTGCAGACTGGAATTATTATACGAACAGTGATGGACTTTATAAATACTGGAGTGATGGACTGGAGCGTGACAAGCATTTAAAAAATATGATTGTCATAGGTATGCGTGGAGAGAGGGATTCCTTTATGTTGGGACCGGATTCTACGATTCAGGAAAATGTAGATTTACTTGAAAAGATTATAACGGATCAGAAGCAGATTATAAAGGATAAACACTGTGAGGATATGCCACAGATGCTGGCACTTTATAAAGAGGTAGAGGATTACTATTATGGGAGCAAAGATTCCAAAGGATTATGTGAACTGGATTTGCTCGATGATGTTATTTTAATGCTTGCCGATGACAATTTTGGAAATGTAAGACGTCTTCCAACGAAGGAAAACCGAAACCGCAAGGCAGGGTGGGGACTTTATTACCATTTTGATTATCATGGTGCTCCGATTTCTTATGAATGGGTTTCTTCCATGCCATTGCAGAAAACATGGGAACAGGTTTCGATGGCATATGATTATGGAATTCGTGACTTATGGATTGTGAATGTAGGAGATTTACGTCCTCAGGAATTGCCGCTTTCTTATTTTATGTCTTTGGCATATGATTTTGAGACATGGGGGACCGATCATATTAATCAGACAGAAAAGTTCTTGCAGCAATGGGTTGAACAGCAGTTTGGGGCTTCTGTTTCAGATGAAAAGGTAAAAGCAGATATAGCAGATGTCTTATTTGGTTATGCCAGAATGCATGGAAACCGCAAGCCGGAAGCAACTTCCCCGGAGACCTATCATGTGACACATTTTAATGAAGCAAAACGAAAGCTTAAGGAATTTGATGCATTGGCGAAAAAGGCGGAAAACATAAAGTCGGTGATACCGGAGACTGCCATGGATGCATTTTATAGTCTCGTCTATTTTCCTGCTGTTGCCGGCGCAAACCTACAGAAGGCAAATATTTATGCAGCCTTGAATCAGTGGTATGCTGAAAATGGTGCTAAGGCTGCTGTTGAATATAAGGAAAAGGTCAACCAGTGTATTGAAATTGATAAAGAAATGACAGATTATTATCATAATGTTATGGCGAATGGAAAATGGAACGGAATGATGTTGTCAAAGCACTTCTGCTTCGAAGACTGGAATGATGAGGGAAGTCATTATCCAATTACAGTAGATGTATCCGTTCCATCGGGTAGGAGAATGCTCGTACATGTGGAGAATCAAGATATAATGTTATCAGAAGCTACAACATCACTACCGGAATTTGTGAACGTAACAGATTCATCGTATACGGTTGAAATTGTGAATGGTGCAACGGAAGAATTTGACTACACGGCTTCTACAGATGTAGACTGGGTTGTTTTATCAAAAACCTCTGGGCATGTCAATTCGGCAGATACGATAAAGGTTCGCGTTGATTTTACAAAAATTCACAAAGATTCCCATGCAGTGATTACAATCAAAGGAGCAGACGCAGAAGTAACTGTCCTTGTGAGTGCAAAAGTTGTGGACACATCTACATTGCCAGAAAATACGTTTATTGGTACGGATGGTATTATTTCTATGGAGGCAGAGCATTTTGCAAAAGCAGAAAGCTTTGGAATCTATGAATGGAAAAAGATTGATAACTATGGGAAAACACTTTCTTCCATGAAAGTATATCCGACAACGGAAAATTTTGATCGTATTGGAGAAGCTCCAAAGCTGACTTATCGTGTATGGATTGATGAAGAAGCGGAATATACCCTTCAAACCATTGTTGCACCAACGAATAGTCTGGAGGATGGCAGAAAAATGAGATTTGCAATTTCTGTTGACAATGGAGAATGGAATGAAGTTGATACATTAGGTGATAATTACTTTATTGGTGCAGGTTTTGGCGGTACACCATGGGGTGACGGTGTATTGAATAACTGTCATACAGCAGAAATTAGTATAAAGTTACAAAAAGGTGTGCATGAGTTGACGTTATGTGCAGTGGATGCGGGACTGGTTTTACAGAAATTGGTACTGTATAAAGATGAATTGGCGGAAAGTTACTTTGGACCAATTGAATCAGGAAGAGTATGAAGCACATAAAAATTGGGAATAATCTCCTTTAGACAATTGTTCTAAAGGAGATTATTTATGAAGGATGAAAAAGAGTTTAAGCCTTATATTTCGGCGGAAAAAAGTCCGAAAGAATTTACTGTATCGTCAATTGTTTTAGGTATTATTTTGGCGGTTGTATTTGGTGCGGCAAATGCGTATCTGGGATTGCGGGTAGGAATGACCGTTTCGGCATCCATTCCGGCAGCTGTTATTTCTATGGGGATTTTGCGAGTCCTTTTTCGACGCGAATCTATATTAGAAAACAATTTAGTGCAGACAATTGGATCTGCAGGTGAGTCGGTTGCAGCAGGAGCAATTTTTACAATACCGGCGTTGTTTTTATGGGCGGAAGAGGGCAAGAGTGCCTTCCCATCTTTAACAGAAGTTATGATTATCTCATTACTTGGAGGTATTTTAGGTGTTTTGTTTATGGTTCCTTTGCGACGGGCTTTGGTTGTAAAAGAACATAGGAATCTGCCATATCCGGAAGGCTCTGCCTGTGCGGAAGTGCTGCTTGCCGGAGAGACGGGAGGGGAAAAGGCAAGGACTGTATTTGCAGGACTTGGCATAGCAGGTATTTACAAATTTATTGTAGATGGGGTAAAGGCTTTCCCGAGTCAGATTCATTTTGAAATCACTAAGTTAGGGGGTGGATTTGGTATAGATGCTCTCCCTGCATTAACTGGTGTCGGATATATCTGTGGATTGCGAATTGCTTCCTATATGTTTGCGGGTGGTATTTTAGCATGGCTTGGTTTGATTCCTCTTGTGAAATTATTCGGGGATGCTGAGGTGGCAGCAATGGATTCCTTTTCTATCTGGAGCGGAACAATTAAATATGTCGGGGCAGGTGCTGTTGCAGCTGGTGGAATTATCAGTCTTATCAAATCTATGCCAATGATTGTTCAGACTTTTTTTAAATTGGGAAGTGGCTATGAACGTGGGAATGGAGAAAAAGCAGTAAAGCGGACGGAGCGGGATTTGCCAATGAAACTTATTCTATTTGCTATTTTAATTATATCTATTTTAATTTGGCTTTTGCCGGTTATTCCGGTTAACCTTCTGGGGGCAGCAATTATAGTTATATTTGGTTTTGTTTTTGCAACTGTTTCCTCCAGATTGGTTGGTCTCGTAGGAAGTAGTAATAATCCGGTATCCGGTATGACGATTGCAACATTAATTATTGCAGCTATTGCTTTTAAATGGTCTGGTTATAGTGGTGTGAGCGGTATGGTAAGCGTAATTGCTACAGCTTCTATTATCTGTATTGTAACAGCAGTGGCCGGAGATACTTCTCAGGATTTAAAGACTGGATATTTGCTTGGAGCGACACCCGCCAGACAGCAAATAGGAGAGGTCATTGGAGTCATTGCATCTTCGGTTACAATTGGAGGTGTTCTTTATCTGCTTAGTAAGGCATGGGGATATGGAAGTGAAAGTCTTCCGGCTCCACAGGCAACATTGATGAAAATGATTGTAGAAGGAGTTATGGAGGGAAACCTGCCATGGGTGCTTGTTTTTGTAGGGGCTTTTCTTGCGATTGCAATGGAAATTATGAGGATTCCGGTGCTTCCATTTGCGGTCGGTCTGTATCTTCCGGTTCATTTAAGTGCCGGAATTATGGTTGGAGGAATTGTACGGGAAATCGTGAAAAAAAGAAGGGGAGGAGAAACTGCTGGTATACTTTATTCTTCCGGAATGATTGCAGGGGAGGGACTAATTGGAATCTTGCTTGCTATTTTCGCCATTTCAGGTTTTGAACCAGATATTGGAATGCCATTAGGACAGTGGGGTACAGTAATTTTCTTCTTGGTACTCATTGCTCTTTTCTTTTACTTTTCACGAAGGGAACAGGGAGAATCATAGCGCTTGCTTTAAGGTGGCATGTAAATTTAATCAGTATCTCAAAAATTAACAAAAACAGGAAAAACCACATGAAGTGCGTAATTAAAAAATATTTCAGTGTAAAAAGTAGATTGTGCAGACAAAAAATAAAAAACTGAAAAAAATAAAAAACCACCTTGACAAATACTGTTATAGGTGGTATTTTTAGTTTAGCAATTGATTAGCACTCGAAAAGAGTGAGTGCTAACAAGCATAACAAAAGGCTTTTTGTATAACAATAATTGCGACAGGTTTATCAGAGGGCAGTTCGAACGTTGTGAGATACGAACTGGAGTGTGCGGAAGGTGCATACTGGATAGGAGGTAAACATGAGTGAGATGGAAAATGAGAATTCATTGGATGAGAGAAAAGTAAAGATATTGCAGGCGATTATCCGGAACTATATGGAGACGGGAGAACCAGTTGGTTCAAGGACAGTATCCAAATATACAGATTTGAATTTGAGTTCCGCAACGATTCGGAATGAGATGTCCGATTTAGAAGAGATGGGATACATTCTTCAGCCCTATACTTCAGCAGGAAGAATTCCTTCCGATAAGGCATATCGGTTTTATGTCGATCAATTGATGACAGATAAGGAGCAGGAAGTAGAGGATATGAAGGAGCTGCTTGTAGAGAAAGCAGATAAAATTGATTTACTGCTTCAACAGGTAGCAAAGCTTTTGGCTGAAAATACAAATTATACAACAATGGTAAGTCAGCCGAAATATGAGCATAAAAAAATAAAATTTATTCAGATTAACCAGATAACAGGAAATCAGCTTTTGGTTATATTGGTTTTAAATAATAATCATGTCAGCAATAAGTTTATTAATCTGGAACAGGAGTTGGAAGATGGAGTAGTTCCACAATTGAGTTTCATATTCAATGCCGCGCTGAACGGTCTTGACTTTACAGAAATCAATATGCAGATGATGCAGCAAATAAAAGAGCAGGCCGGAGATTACAGTGACTTAGCCGGGAGCATATTGGATGCAATCGGTGAAGTGATGAGTGAAGTAGATGATTCCAAGGTCTATACATCCGGAGCAACCAATATTTTAAAATATCCAGAACTGACAGATAAAGGTATGGTAACGGAGTTGTTATCCACATTTGAAGAAAAACAGATGCTGAGTGCATGGGTGGATGACAAACCTAAAGAGGAACATGGGATTCAAGTTTATATCGGAGAAGAGTCGCCGGTAGAATCCATGAGAGATTGTTCTGTTGTAACGGCAACATACCAGATTGAAGAAGGAGTTTATGGTAAAATTGGTATTGTTGGTCCAAAGCGAATGAACTATGAAAAGGTTGTATCCACATTGAAAAATTGTATGAATCAATTGGATGACATATTTAAGAATAGAATGGAGGATTAGCGTGGCAGAAACAAATCGTGAAAAAGACAGGGAGCAGATTTTACCGGAGGAAGCAGTGAAGGATGCTGTAAAAGAGGAAGCAGAAGTCCGGGCAGAACAGCAGGAGGAAAGCAGAAAATCTGAGTCAGAAGATGCACCGGATGTGCAGGAGGATGCCGTTCAGGATAAAAAGAATCAGAATAAGAAAACTGACAAAAAAGGAAAGGGCATCAAAAAGAAAAAAGATAAGAAAGACGAAAAGATTGAAGAGTTAAGTGACCGTCTGATGCGGAATATGGCAGAGTTTGAAAATTTCCGAAAGCGCTCTGAAAAAGAGAAAAATGCAATGTTTGAGATGGGTGCAAAATCAGTCATAGAGAAAATTCTTCCTGTCGTGGATAACTTTGAGAGGGGAATGGATGCATTGACAGAGGAAGAAAAAGAAAGTCCATTTGTAAAAGGAATTGAAGCTGTTTATAAGCAACTTATGACAAGTTTGGAAGAAATTGGTGTTTTGCCAATTGAGGCTTATGGTCAGGAGTTTAACCCAGAACTTCACAATGCAGTTATGCATGACGAAGATGAGAATTTTGGTGAGAATACCATTTCACAGGAATTCCAAAAAGGGTATATGTATAAAGAAAGTGTGGTTAGACACAGCATGGTAAAAGTTTCAAATTAATTTCAGGTTAAAACAATGAAAGGTTAGGTGTTTATAATGAGTAAGATTATTGGTATTGATTTAGGTACAACAAATTCATGTGTAGCAGTTATGGAAGGTGGAAAACCAGTAGTTATTGCAAATGCAGAGGGTGTTCGTACAACTCCTTCCGTAGTAGCATTTACAAAGTCAGGAGAGCGTTTGATTGGTGAGCCGGCAAAGCGTCAGGCAGTAACAAATGCAGACCAGACCATTTCATCCATTAAAAGACATATGGGAAGTGATTATCGGGTAACTATCGAAGATAAAAAGTATTCGCCACAGGAGATCTCAGCGATGATTTTGCAGAAATTAAAAGCAGATGCAGAGAGCTATTTGGGTGAAAAAGTAACAGAAGCGGTTATTACAGTTCCTGCTTATTTCAATGATGCACAGCGTCAGGCAACAAAAGATGCCGGTAAGATTGCAGGCTTGGACGTAAAACGTATCATCAATGAACCAACAGCAGCAGCACTTGCATATGGTCTTGATAACGAAGGCGAACAAAAGATTATGGTATATGATTTAGGCGGCGGTACATTTGATGTATCGATTATCGAAATCGGTGATGGTGTAATCGAAGTATTATCTACTTCCGGAGATAACAAACTGGGTGGTGATGACTTTGATAAGAAGGTTACTGACTATATGGTTGCTGAATTCAAGAAAACAGAAGGGATTGATTTGTCCTCTGATAACATGGCAATGCAGAGATTGAAAGAAGCCGCAGAAAAGGCAAAGAAAGAATTATCATCGGCAACAACAACCAACATTAACCTTCCGTTTATTACGGCAACAGCAGAGGGCCCGAAACATTTTGATATGAATCTGACCAGAGCAAAATTTGATGAACTGACAAGTGATTTAGTGGATCGTACGGCGACTCCGGTACAAAATGCATTGAAAGATGCAGGGCTGAATGCTTCTGATTTGGGAAAAGTATTATTGGTAGGTGGTTCAACAAGAATTCCTGCGGTACAGGATAGAGTAAAACAACTGACAGGACATGAACCAAATAAATCATTAAACCCGGATGAGTGTGTTGCACTGGGTGCATCCATTCAGGGTGGTAAATTAGCAGGTGATACCGGTGCAGGCGATATTCTCTTGCTGGATGTTACTCCACTTTCTCTTTCTATTGAGACAATGGGTGGTGTGGCAACAAAACTGATTGAAAGAAATACAACCATACCGACTAAGAAGAGTCAGATTTTCTCAACAGCAGCAGATAACCAGACAGCAGTAGATATTAATGTCGTACAGGGTGAACGTCAATTCGCCCGTGACAATAAATCACTGGGACAGTTCCGTCTGGATGGTATTCCGCCAGCACGCCGTGGAGTTCCTCAGATTGAAGTGACCTTTGATATTGATGCGAATGGTATTGTAAATGTATCCGCAAAGGACTTGGGAACCGGAAAAGAACAGCATATTACAATTACAGCAGGTTCAAATCTTTCCGATGATGATATTGATAAGGCAGTTAAGGAAGCTGCTGAATTTGAAGCACAGGATAAAAAACGTAAGGAAGCGATTGATGCTCGTAATGATGCGGATGCGATGGTATTCCAGACAGAAAAAGCCCTTTCTGAAGTAGGTGACAAGATTGATGCTTCTGAGAAGGAAAGGGTAGAAGCAGAGATTGCTAAAGTAAAAGAGCTTGTTGAAAAATCGAATCCGGAATCAATGACTGACAGTGAGGTTGAGGAGCTGAAAGCGGCAAAAGAATCTTTGATGACGGCAGCCGGTCAGGTATTTGAAAAGGTTTATGCACAGGCTCAGCAGGGAGGAGCAGGCCCTGATATGGGTAATATGGGCGGAACTGCCGGTACTGATGCAGGCTCAGGAGCAGCTGATGATGTCGTGGATGGAGATTACCGCGAAGTATAAGAGCCGGCCGATTCTGATAAAAAGGCTTATCGTGAACACAAGGGCTTTTTGCCCTTGTGTTCTTGTCGGTTACTATTCAGTGATGCACATATAATGTTAAAACATCATTTAGGAAGGTGGACAGGATGGCAGAAAAAAGAGATTATTATGAAGTGCTTGGAGTCAGCAAAAATGCAACCGATGCGGAATTAAAAAAGGCATACCGTGTGCTGGCCAAAAAGTACCATCCCGATACAAACCCGGGGGATAAGGAAGCAGAGGCAAAATTTAAAGAGGCTTCAGAGGCATATGCAGTGCTGAGTGATCCGCAGAAGAAGGCACAGTATGACCAGTATGGGCACGCTGCTTTTGAAGGTGGTGCAGGCGGCGCAGGTGGTTTTGACTTTTCCGGTATGGATATGGGTGATATTTTTGGTGATATTTTTGGAGATCTGTTTGGTGGAGGAAGAAGACGTGGACAGGCGGCAAACGAGCCAATGCGTGGAGCTAATATCCGGGCAAGGGTGAATTTGACCTTTGAAGAAGCTTGCTTTGGTGTAGAAAAGGAACTGGAGTTGACTTTGAAAGATGAGTGTACGACCTGCCATGGAACCGGAGCAAAACCGGGGACGAGTAAAGAAACATGCAGCACTTGTGGAGGAAGTGGGCAGGTTGTTCATACCCAGCAATCATTGTTTGGCATGGTGCAGAATGTCAGCACTTGTCCAAATTGTCATGGAAGCGGTCAGATTATAAAAGAAAAATGCAGTAATTGCCATGGAAGTGGATTTACTTCTAGCCGTAAGAAAATTGAAGTATCAATCCCGGCGGGTATCGATCATGGACAGAGTGTACGTATTAGGGGGAAAGGTGAACCGGGAACGAATGGCGGACCTCGGGGGGATTTGCTTGTTGAAGTAGCAGTCGCCTCACATCCAAAGTTCAGAAGACAGGATTATGACATTTATTCAACGGTACCGATTTCTTATACAATGGCAGCACTTGGCGGGGATTTGATTGTTAATACGATTGATGGAGATGTTGTATATACGGTTAAGCCTGGAACCCAGACAGATACGAGAGTACGGCTGAGAAATAAAGGAGTACCATCCTTGCGGAATAGGAAAATGCGTGGAGATCACTATGTTACTCTTGTTGTAGATGTACCTACGAGTCTGACTAAGGAGCAAAAGAAATTGCTGGAGCAGTATGCAACTACCTTTGACGAAAAGCATGGTAAAAAGAAAAGAAAATGAAGAGAAAAATTCAGCGAAATAGAAAATATATTCAAACGGCAGTAAATATGGCATGGCCGGCAATTATAGAGTCTTTTTTTATCGCTCTTGCCGGAATGGTGGATTCATGGATGGTAAGTGGTGTCGGTGCCTATGCAGTAGCCGCAGTAGGATTAACAACGCAGCCCAAATTTATTGGGCTTGCGTTGTTTATTGCATGTAACGTTTCTGTTTCCGCATTGGTAGCCAGACGTAAAGGTGAAGAGAAGCGGTATGGGGCAAATCAAATTTTTCTTGTTGCCATTTTATTTACTCTTGTAGCTGGTATTATTGTTAGTATGCTTTGTGTTGTTTTTGCGGAACCAATTATGAAAATATCCGGTGCTTCCAGTGATACGTTGGAAGCATCTGTTATGTATTTTCGCATCATAATGGGAGGAATTCTTTTTAGTTTGATTTCTCTTGTTATTAATGCTGCACAACGTGGTGCAGGAAATACGAAAATTGCAATGAGAACTAATCTTACGTCTAACATTGTAAATATGATTGGAAATTATATACTTATACAGGGTAATTTAGGAGCACCGGCTCTTGGTATCCGGGGAGCGGCAATAGCGACTGTCCTGGGGACGGTTGTTGCATGTATTATGAGTGTTTTTTCCATTATGAATAAAGAGATTTTTGTTAGCATTCCCTATATCATACGAAAGAAAATACGCATTTCCCTACAACCTGTAAAAAGTATGTTTCGGATTGGAGGCAGTGCTTTTATTGAACAGCTTTTGCTCCGGGTCGGATTTATGATTGTAGCTGTTCTTGCTGCTAATCTGGGAACAGAGCAGTTTGCAGCACATCAGGTTGGTATGAATATTATGGCACTTAGTTTTTCCTTTGGGGATGGCCTTCAGGTTGCAGCAGTTGCCCTGATTGGACAGAGTCTGGGTCAGGGAAAACCAAATTTGGCAAAAAAATATGGAAGAATATGTAGGTATATGGGAGGAGGTATATCGATTATACTTTCTGTATTTTATTTAATATTTGGTAAAAGCTATTATCAAATGTTTTTTGCAGAGGAAGAAATTGTTAGCTATGGTGTCCAGATTATGCAGTTAATGGTTTTTATTGTTCTTTTGCAAATTGGGCAGGTGATTTATATGGGATGTCTGCGGGGTGCCGGAGATGTTCTGTTTACTACATTTGCATCAACATTAAGTGTTACGATAATTCGTCCTTTATCGTCGTATTTATTTTGTTATGTATTCGGTATGGGTGTGATTGGTATATGGGTTGGTGTTACTTGCGATCAGATTTGCAGGTACATTTTAACTTTTTATCGATTCAGGACAGGAAAGTGGATGCGGATAAAGATATAATATTGCCATCTGGAGATAAGTTAGTATATAATAGTACATAAGTATTAAGGATTTGGAAAGGATGGATGTTTTGAAAAATAATTGTTGGAGAGTTAAGAAGTGTTTGTTATGGCTGTTTCTTGTTGCCGTAGGTGGTTGCCTCTTAGCAGGCTGTAATCCTTCACAGCCGGACCAGACACAGTCAGATACAGAAAATACGGGACAGCGAGTTTTGCAAAATGATTATGCAGAGCCAGGCTTGCATTTTCTTGTAGCAAAAGAAGCTGAATTGAAAGAGGATGGGCAGATTCAGGTAAAAGAAGCGGAAGAATTGGTTTCTAAACATATTGCACCAGAGAGTCAGAAAGATTTAGGAAAGGAAAGTTGGTTTTACCGTTATGAAGGCATTATTAATATAGAGGAAAGTAAGTGTTATCAGATTTCATTTGGTAAGGGACCAATGAGTAAGATGCAGATTGAAAAGATGTATGCAGTCGATATTTTTGGAAAGAACATTTATACATGGACAGGAGATGAATGGGATACTGTGTATCCGGAAAAGAAAAGTGAGTAAAAATTTATGAATGAATCCGGTCTTTTGGGAAATATTATACAATAAAAAGACTTGGAGGCATAATATGCAAAATCAATATCGAATTCATTCCGTGCGTGGAAGAGAAATTTTAGATTCTCGTGGAAATCCTACAATTGAGGCAGAAGTAACGTTAGAAGGCGGCTGTGTTGGAAGGGCATCCGTTCCGTCAGGTGCTTCTACCGGTGCTTTTGAAGCTGTGGAGCTAAGAGATCGTGAACTGCCGAGATATCGGGGCACCGGAGTAAAAAAAGCAGTGGATTATATTAATAATACCATTGCTTTTTTACTGCAGGGAAAAAATGTATTTAATCAGATTGAAATTGACCAGGCTATGATTGTGGAGGATGGTTCAAAAAACAAGGAAAAATTTGGAGCAAATGCAATTTTAGGTGTTTCTTTGGCTGTTGCAAGAACGGCTGCCAATGCCCTTCATCTTCCACTGTATCAGTATATTGGAGGTGTGAATGCAAAGAAACTCCCTGTCCCGATGATGAATATTATTAATGGTGGAAAACATGCAGACTCCAGTTTAAACATTCAGGAATTTATGATTATGCCGATTGGAGCTGTTTCCTTCCATGAATGTCTGGAATGGGGGGTAAATGTGTTTCACTCACTAAAAGGATTATTACATGAGGCTGCTTTTGCAACTTCTGTGGGTGATGAAGGGGGATTTGCGCCAGAATTCGGAAATGATGAAGAGGCACTTGTATATATCGTAAAGGCAATCGAAAAGGCGGGTTATCGTCCATGGGAGGATTTTCGCATTGCAATTGACGGGGCAACTACCGAAATGTATGAAGAGGCAGTCAAAAATGGCAGGATTGGTGAATATTATTTCTGGAAGTCAAAAGAGTATAAGACAACGGAAGAGCTAATCGACTATTGGGATAGCCTGTGCAACCGTTATCCGATTTTTTCGATTGAAGACGGTTTGGCAGAAGAAGATTGGAATGGATGGGGGAATCTCACAAGGAGGATTGGTCATAAGGTTCAGCTTGTAGGGGATGATTTGTTTGTAACGAATACAGAACGTATTCAGAAAGGAATTGAACTTGGTGTATCCAATGCTGTTTTAATTAAACCCAATCAAATTGGTACAGTGACAGAAACACTGGATGCTGTAGAAATGACGAAAAATAATCGATGGAATGCAGTATTATCTCATCGTTCAGGGGAAACAGAGGATACCACAATTGCCGATTTGGCAGTTGGACTAAATGTAGGTCAGATTAAAACAGGGGCCCCTAGCCGTACGGATCGTGTATGTAAATACAATCAGTTACTTCGAATTGAAGAGCAGCTGGCAGAGTCTGCCGTATTTGAAAAATTAATTTAGTAAAATGGTCATAAAGTGTCATTGAAATATGGTAAAAATAATGATAGAATGAATCATAAGTTGCAAGGGAGCAATTATTTCTTTGGGAATAGTTGCTCTTTTTGTCATAAAGGAGATGGACAATTTAATGGCGAAAAGGATTGTAGATAGAACTCCCAAACTGGATAGATTTTGGATGCCTGGGTGAGGGACAGTGGTCCATCCTTTATATAAAAAAGAAATGAAATCAGGCAATAAAAAACAAAGACATTCACTACGAGAATGAAAAGTTTCTTACTTGAAAGGATTTCATTTCTTTTTTGTATGATTCAATATGGAAATTTGATTATTCTAAGTCCCTTAGCGGTGGGACTATATATTTATCTTCTACATAAAGATTTTCAGAGTGCTGTTCGGAAGCAGTCTCTTCTGCCGGGGTTTGTTCAGAACCCGTATTTGAGACATCTGTAAAAAGGGCATCCACAGAACTGGATTCGGAAGTATTTGTATCGTCTTCTTCTGTGACGCCGGAAGGTTCCGGTTCTTCTTTAACCAAACGATAATCTGGTATATCAAATACGGTGTCCGGAGTTTGGATAATCTGAGGTTTCCCGAGTTGATATTGGTAAAATTTTATGATATTTCCTGTTGAAAAAACACGAGGCGTATAGGTACAATAAGAAATATCTCGAGAATATGGTAAATGATCATATATATCAATGGATGGCTCATAAGAACGGTCAAATGTAGTGATTTCTTTTAATAATACTTTTTCGTCCAAATTCCTTCCCCCTTATTTATTATCTTAATTATATTATATAGAAATGGAGGAGGTCGTGCAACCTTTTTCCTTTTATTTTAGTAATTTTTTTTGAAGCTCCATCATAGGGAGTGGCAGTAATGAAAGTGTAGCAACAACGCCCCATTCAGCCAGAGAAAGAGTAGTTGTGTGAAAGATTTGTTGTAATGTAGGTGAGCAGATGACAAATACCTGTAAGGTAATACAAAGGAGCACACTAAATATCAACTTCTTATTACCTAGAAAGCCAATCTCAAAAAGAGATTCTTCGCTGCGCATATTAAAGGCATGAATTAATTGGGAAAGGGAAAGGACAGCAAAGCACATGGTCGTTCCTGCAGCGGACGCATTTGGTGACAGGCGGCAGCCGGCTGCATAGGCGAATAGTGCAAGAGAACCAATAAAAAGTCCCTCAATTAATATTTTCCACGCTGCACCATCAGCAAATAAGCTTTTTCCGGGAGGTATCGGAGGGCGGGACATAATATTTTTGGCAGGGCGCTCCAGACCAAGGCTAATAGCAGGAAAGGAGTCCGTCACCAGATTGATAAATAAAAGCTGAACCGGAAACAGCGGGGCTGTCAGACCAAATAAAATGGAAACAAATATGGTCATAATTTCTCCGATGTTGCATGACAGAAGAAAGAATACAGCTTTTTTTATATTGTCATAAATTCCACGCCCTTCTTCAACGGCAGACACAATGGTGGCAAAATTATCATCCGTTAAAATCATGTCAGCTGTGTTTTTGGCAACATCTGTACCGCTCAGACCCATTGCGCAACCAATATCGGCAACTTTTAGTGCAGGGGCGTCATTGACGCCATCGCCTGTCATAGCTACAATTTCACCGTGTTTTTGGAAGATTTTGACGATTCGCATTTTGTCAGAAGGTGAGACGCGTGCAAATACAGGATAATTGTAAACAGATTCGTAAAGACGTTGGTCATCAAGTGCACCTAGTTCCCTGCCGGTCATTACCTGATTTTCGTCTGTGAGAATTCCAAGCTGCTTTCCAATAGCAGCGGCAGTGAGTGCATGGTCTCCTGTAATCATAACTGGGCGAATGCCAGCGGACTTACATTCTCGTACGGCATGGATTGCTTCCACACGTGGAGGATCCATAAAACCAACGAGCCCTACAAAAATCAGGTTTCGTTCTAGATAAGAAACGGTAACTGGTGGGTTAGAGGAATGGCGTTGGCAGCAGATGGCAAGTACTCTTAGAGCGTTTTCTGCAAACTCACGGTTCATTTTTAAAATTTGATTTCTGATTGTACTTGTCATTGGGCGAAGCTCGCCCCCCTCATAATAACGCTCTGAGCGTTCTAGCAAGTATTCGGGTGCACCTTTTGTAATAGAGATATAATGTCCACTGTCTTTATGAAGGGTTGTCATTCGCTTTCGTTCGCTGTCAAAAGGCAGCTCGCCACAAAGCGGGTAACGAAAAAGTTCTTTTTCACGAAAAATTTTTGCATGTGAAGCATAATCCAGAAGTGCCTGTTCAACGCCGGTACCTTCTGCGTTGCATAAAGCACCGTAGAGTGTCAGACGGTTTTCATTATTATAACAAAATGTACGTGATACCTTCATTCTATTTTCGGTTAATGTCCCCGTTTTGTCGGAACAGATGACCGTGGCACTTCCAAGTGTTTCTACTGCTGGCAGATGGCGGATTACAGAGTGCCTTTTTGCCATACGTTCAACGCCGAGGGAAAGCATAATCGTAACAATGGCAGGCAAGCCTTCAGGAATGGCCGCAACAGCCAGACTGATAGAAGTCATAAACATTCCAAAAATTGGCTGCTGTTTACAGATTCCGAGTATAAATATGATAATACATATAAAAAGCGCCAAAATTCCCAGTTGCTTCCCTGTATGGTTTAAACGTTTTTGCAATGGAGTATCAGGTGGATCTTCGTGAGCCAGAAGCTTTGCGATTTTCCCAAATTCTGTATTCATGCCAGTTCCGGTTACAATTGCTTCTCCGCGCCCGGATGCTACACATGTGCCGGCATACACTTCTTTTTCAGATGGAACGGAGGAAGTAGCATTCTTTTCCTGAGGAATGGTTTCTCCGGTTAGTGCGGATTCTTCACAGGATAAATTGTGAGAAGTTATAATCCGGGCATCTGCTGGAATGATATTTCCGTTTTCTAAATAGATTAAGTCCTCAGGAACAACTTGCGAGGCAAGAATGTTGACTTTTTTCCCATCTCTGCATACAAGAGCATGAGGAGCCGCCATTTTTTCCAAAACGGCGAGGGAGTGCTCCGCTTTGGATTCTTGAAAGATTCCAAGACAGGCGTTGATAAGAACAATACTTAAAATAATAATTGGATCAATAAAGTCCGTTTCACCTTCTAAAAAGGATACGATAAAAGAAATCAGTGCAGCACCTAATAAGGTAAGAATCATAAAATCTTTAAACTGATTTACGAACTTGTGGAGGAGAGATGGTGGCTTGGTAGAAGCCAGTTTGTTTTCTCCGTACTTTTCAAATTGTCTTTTTGCTTCTTTGCTTGACAAACCGTGTTTTTCTTGCACGTGGCTTTCCCCTTTCTGTCTGGATTTGCATACAATGAGTTAACAACTTTTTGGAGGCAAAGTAAAATGCTGGAACTTTTTCTTCTGGCGGTATCGCTTAGTCTGGATTCATTTGTCATTGGAATTTCATATCGATTTCGCAAGATACGGATCCCGCCATCTGCAATTTGTATTATTGCAGGTGTTTCGGGGATGATAACCCTGCTTTCCGTTTTTTTAGGAAAGCTGTTAGGCAATTTTGTATCTCCTGAAATCTTAAAAATTGCAGGGGCGCTTGTTCTGGTTGCGATGGGAATCAGAGTATTAGTGCAAAACGACGAAATGGAGGACGCAGTAAAGTATGACAGGGATCACTCAGCACTGATTGATTCAAAGGAAGCATTGTTATTAGGTGGGGTACTTTCTGTTGATTCAATTGGTGTGGGGATAGCAGTTGCTGTCTGGTCCGAAATTCGTGATATTCTGCTTTTTCCTTTTCTTGTTATAGGATTAAATGTTATTTTTCTTATTGTGGGAAGTAAATTTTTTTTCAGGACATTTTACTGTACTAAAATTGCCGGAGTTATTCTGATTTGTGTGGGTCTTCTGCGCCTTTTTCTCTCGTAAAGTGGCGTAAAAGAAAAAGAATCAGAAGTGTGCCTCCTGCAAATAGGATAAAAAGCTTATACCGGTCAAAGTAATAAAAAATCCGGTCTTTATATTGCATGAAATAGTATCCGATACTGAGAAGGACACCATTCCACAGAGTGATTCCGAGGGCGGAAAACAGTAGATAACCCGAGAATGCTTCGCCCGAAGCTCCTGCAATAAAAGAAATATATGTACGGCAAATCGGAACCAGCCGGCCGAGACATACCGCCAGCCGGCCGTGGTCTCCGAAAAAGCGATAAGAGGCCAGAATCGGTTTTCGGGTACGCTTAAAACGGTTCATTAGGCGTTCCAGCAAGGGAGAACCGCCGTATCTTCCCAATGCATAAGTAATACTTACGCCAATTACTCCGGCCAGGCTTGAGAGAAAAAGAGTAAGAAGAAAAGGAATTTCTGCATTTTTGGCAAAGGCACCGGATAAAGGAAGAACAAGTTCACTTGAAACCGGAAAGCAGGCATATTCAATCAGTATCAGAAAAAACATCAGCGACAGTTCATATATCATCGATTCCTCAATTTCTGCGCCAAATGATACGCATGTAGTATAGTTAACACAATATATCGTAAATCTTGGGAAGTTAGAACTTTTTTTTGAATTGAACAATCATCCAAGATTGACATTTTGTTGCCAACTTGTTATTATAAACTAATGCAAAAGTGAAATAACTGGAAGATTATAGGAAAACAAGGAGAGGAATTATGAAATCAAAATGGAAGACATTACTGCTTGTTTTCGCATTTGTTTGTCTGTTGGGGCTGATTGATGCGAAGGAAGCAAAGGCAGCGAGCCCTTACTTAATAAAGATAAATAAGCAACAATGTGTTGTTACAATTTATAAAAAGGATAAAGCGGGAAAATATACGAAGCCGGTTAAGGCAATGCTATGCTCACCGGGATCGGCGACACCTTTAGGAACTTTTCCATTAAAAGAGAAAATTCGATGGCATACTTTGGATGGACCGTGTTATGGACAGTATTGCTCTAGAATTGTTGGAGGTGTCCTGTTCCATTCAGTCTGGTATTATCAGCCACAGCCAAGTACATTATCATGTACCCAATACAATAATCTTGGCTCACGTGTTTCTCATGGATGTGTTCGTTTGTGCGTACGGGATGCAAAATGGATTTATGACAACTGACCATCAGGTACATCTGTCGTTATTTATAATTCCAAAAATACGGTACCTCTTGGAAAACCGGCAGCCATTAA
>CATZVV010000003.1 GCA_958425285.1 uncultured Lachnoclostridium sp.
AAGGCTATGAAAAATTTGACGATATTTTAGCTGCCATTAATCAATATGAAGATGCTCAGACCAAACTAGTCGAATGGGATATTAATGACACAACGCATATATTTTTCCACTCTCTCATTGTCGATACAAAAAAGGCATTTGATAAAGATGAGAGGGAAAATGGATATGACATGTATATGACTACCATCTCTGAATTTAATAAGATGATGGAAAGCATGTATAAAAGAGGCTATGTACTGGTAACACCTTATCAAATGTCAAAACGTGAAAAGAATAAACGTGGAAAGGAAGAGATGGTTGAACAGTCCATTCTACTTCCCAAAGGAAAGAAAGCATTTGTCCTTTCTGTTGATGATGTCAGTTATTATCAATATATGAATGGCGACGGCTTTGCCTCCCGCCTCATCATAGATGAAAACGGCGATATAAAAAATGAAATGGACATGGAAGATGGAAGCACACAGATTGGTGATTTTGACGTTGCTCCCTTACTGGAACGCTTCCTTGAAAAACACCCTGATTTTTCCTATAAAGGTGCACGCGGAATACTTGCTCTTACCGGCTATGATGGCGTACTTGGTTATCGTACCTCAGAATCTCAACACAAAAATAATGAGCAGTTTGTGAAGGACCATCCGGATTATAATTTTGAGGAAGAATGTAAAAAAGCCAAAGCCGTTGTTGCCGGCTTAAAGGCAAAGGGGTGGATGTTTGCTAGCCATAGCTACTCCCACAACAATATCGGGCAGCAGGCAACTGGTGACAAAAAGCCAATGAGTTATAAAAATTTTGTGCACGATACTGATATGTGGGAGAAAGAAGTGGAATCAATCTTAGGGGAAACAGACATTATCATCTTTCCACAAGGAACCTACCTAAATGAGCAGGGGCGCCCCGACTGGAAACCATATCTGAAATCCAATACACATTACAAGTACTTGCGAAAAAAGGGATTTCGTTACTATTTTGGTGTTGGCGGCTATCAACCGTGGGTTCAATCTACAAATGATTATCTTCGCCAGGATCGGATTAATTTTGATGGCGTTGAAATGCGAAATTCACCCCAACTGCTAAAACCGTTTTTTAACCCTGCCAAAGTATATGATAAGAGCAGACCTACGAAACTGAAATAATGCGTTCATAAATACGCGAATGCTTTTCGGGAGGTTCGGAGCCAATTGAAATATGTTTTTTCATATGAGCTCCGGCCCTTCCTACTTTTTCACTGCTTCCGGCATATAAATGTGCAATTGTCTCACCCTTACTAACATAATCTCCGATTTTCTTTTGCATTACGATTCCTGCCGAAACATCAATCGTGCTTTCTTTTGTCTCTCTGCCTGCTCCAAGCATTCCAGATGCAACTCCGATTTCTTCGGTATTCATGGAAACAATGTATCCATCCTGCCACGCAGTAACATTTCCCATACATTCAGCCTTTGCAAAACAATCCGGCTCGTCGATAAATTTTACATCTCCACCCTGTGCTACTACCATTTGACGAAACTTTTCCAAAGCACTCCCATCCTCCAGCTTTAATTTTGCAATCTGGTAACAGCTTTCATATTCAGATTCTTTCCCGGACAACCATATCATATTAGCCGCCAGTGCAAGGCATATTTCAACCAAATCAGCGGGACCGTTTCCATTTAATGTATCAATTGCCTCTTTCACTTCCAGATTATTTCCGATTGCAAAACCTAATGGTTCATTCATATCAGTGATCAATGCCACGGTTTCCCTGCCGGCATGAGTACCAATGGCCACCATCCTCTCCGCCAATTCCTTTGCATCTTCAATCCCTTTCATAAATGCACCACTTCCGGTTGTTACATCCAACAAAATTTTATCACTGCCGGCGGCAAGTTTTTTACTCATAACCGATGCGGCAATCAAAGGAATGCTTTCTACCGTTGCTGTTACATCCCTCAAGGCATAAAGCATCTTATCCGCCGGAGCAAGGTCTGCAGACTGACCTGCCACACAAATGCCAACCCTGTTCACATATTGAAAAAATTCTTCCATTTCAAGTCCTGTACGAAATCCGGGGATAGACTCCAATTTATCAATTGTACCACCGGTAAAGCCAAGTCCTCTTCCACTCATTTTCGCAACCGGGACTCCTGCCGCTGCTACAATCGGTCCTACAATCAATGTAGTCTTATCTCCAACTCCACCTGTACTATGCTTATCCACCTTAGTCCCTTCAACCTTACTTAAATCCATCATCTTACCTGAATGTGCCATTGAGAGCGTCAGTGCTGTTAATTCCTGATCCGTCATCCCCTGAAAACAAACTGCCATCAACATAGCAGACATCTGATAGTCCGGAATTTCTCCTGCTGTATACTGCTCTATCATCTTTTGAATATCTTCTCTGGAAATTTCTCTTCCACACTTTTTATCATGAATCAAATCTACAAAACGTTTTTCCATCTGCCACCAACCTCCCTTTCAATAGGATGTGTTACTCTCATTTAATAAAATGATTATAGCATAACCCTCTTCTTTATGGTAAAATATTTTTGACTTTACATAATTGTAAAGAAATAAAAATGGGCCCGGCCGCAAGTATATAAGCGGCAGAATGGAGGAAAAATGAATTATGAAACACTTTGTATTATTATCGTTTCCGTCCTTGCTGCCCTTTTGGTTTCTGTAGAGAACCCGGCCCCTGGCAGCATCCTTGCTAAGATAAATGAGTCGGTCTTTAAGTTAGTTGCCTTTGCATGGTCAGGATTCGGTGCTGCTTTTGGACCAATTGTACTCTTTTCATTATTCTGGAAAAGAACTACAAAACCTGCAGCCTTCGCCGGAATTATCTCCGGTGGTTTAACTGCCTGTATCTGGTGGTTAAACAGTGGAGGAATTTTTGATATATATGAAATTGTTTCTGGCTTTATTGTGTCCTCACTTGTTATTGTATTAGTGAGTCTATTTACAAACGTAACACAGGAAATGGAATATGAATTTGAATTAGCAAAATCCGCAGAAATTGACGAATAATCAATGAATGGAGGGTATCATGGCAGCAGTTGGACTGATTACTGAATATAATCCGTTTCACAACGGACACAAATTTCATTTACAAAAAGCACTTGAACTGACTAAAAGTGATACCTCCGTTGTGATTATGAATGGAAATTTTGTGCAGCGTGGTATGCCGGCCATTGCAGATAAATATACAAGAACTGAAATGGCACTTGCGGAAGGAGCTGATTTTGTATTTGAACTTCCCGTTCAATTCGGACTTTCCAGTGCAGAAGATTTTGCTCGGGGTAGTGTTCTGATGCTTCATGAACTCGGTTTCGTGGATTCACTTTGTTTTGGAAGCGAATCCGGTAATATAAATCAATTAGACCAATTTGCCGAATTATTTGCAAATGAACCGACAAAATACAAGAAAGACTTGAATTTTCTGTTGAAAGAAGGATTTTCCTATCCGGCAGCGCGTGAAAAAGCAGCATTGAAAGCATTAGACTTTACAGGAGTTTCTCCTCTCTCCACTTCGAATAACCTGCTTGGGATTGAATACTTAAAAGCCTTAAAACAATTTCACTGCACAATACAGCCATTTACAATTACCCGTACGGGTACTGGTTATCACGATTTAAATACAAAAGGAGGTATTGCCTCTGCTTCTGCCATTCGTATGATGAATACATCAAAGGAACGAAAAGCAGTCATGCCTGAAAATGCCGCACAGATTTATGAAAACTATCGAACCACACATAACCTGATTGACATCCGGCATTTCTCCGATATGATTTATTATGCACTTATGCAGAACCGGGACAGACTAGAATACTTTAAAGATATTTCTTTGGACCTTGCAAATCGAATTCGAAATGCACTTCCATATTATACGGATGCTGTTTCTTTTCTGGAACGTTTGGATACAAAACAATACACAAGAGTCCGGCTAAACCGCTGTCTGTTTCAAGTCTTAATTGGGTTAGAAAAACAATCCGCTATATATGATTCCATTCCACTTCGTCTTTTGGGCATGCGCAAAGAAAAAAGCCACTTACTAAATCGCATTCCCAACCGTCAATTACTTGTCACAAAGCCTTCGAAAGCAAAAGAAACCCTTTCCAGAGAAGCATATACCATTCTGGAAACGGATTTCTTTGCTACTGATTTATATTCATTTGTAAGTTCTGCCGGACAAACACTGAGGGCAGATAGTGAATATAAACATTCACCTATTATTTATTAGAACCGCCCGTATATTTTTGTCATTTCTAATATTTGATGTGCCAGTTCTGCTGTTATATCGTCCTTGCCCATACGCCATTTCCAATTGTCTCCTAACGTCGACGGTGTATTTATCCTAGCATCATCCCCCAGCAATAAAAAATCCTGCATGGGTATGATGCAAAGGGTTGCTACACTCCGCATGGCAAGACTGATTAGATGCCATGTCAATTTTTCATTACTTATTTCGTCCCGGACATTCATATATTTTAATGCTACATTTTTATCCTGCTCCGGCAAGTGCTCAAACCATCCTTTTGTCGTTTCATTGTCATGAGTTCCGGTATAGACAACACAATTTTTATCATAATTATGTGGCATATAATCACTTTCTTCCCTTGTATCAAAAGCAAATTGCAGTACTTTCATCCCTGGAAAACCAGTATCTTTCAAAAGATTTCTTACTGTATCCGTCAAAAATCCCAAATCCTCAGCAATAATATTTAACTCTCCTAAACGCTCCTCTAATCTACTAAAAATAGATATACCAGGTCCTTTTTCCCAATGACCGCCCACTGCATTCGGACTTCCATACGGAATGGAATAATATTCATCAAAACCGCGGAAATGATCAATCCGAATCAAATCGTACCATCCAATACAACTCTGGATTCTTTGAATCCACCACTCAAATCCGGTCTCCTCATGGATGCTCCAATCATATAAAGGATTTCCCCATAGCTGCCCCGTAGCGGAAAATCCATCTGGTGGACAACCGGCCACCGCAATGGGAATACAATTTTCATCAAACTGAAACAATTCAGGATTCGCCCATGCATCTGCACTATCTGCCGAAACATAGATGGGAATATCTCCGATAATCTGTATCCCTTGTTCATTGGCATAAGTTTTCAGTTTACTCCACTGCCTAGAAAATTCAAATTGTAAAAATTCATAAAATAGTACATCATCCTTACAGATCTCCCTATATTTCTGCAATGCCTCTGGTTTTCTTAGACGAATCTCTTCTTCCCACTCTGTAAAAGCAATTCCATTTTTTAAATCTTTTATTGCCATAAAAAGCGCATAATCCTCAAGCCAATTCTTCTTTTCATCTACAAACTTCCAAAACTCCTGATTTTTCATAACGTCTGACCGTTCAAAAGCGCGCCTTAGTAATGGAAAACGTCCCCTATAAAGCTTTTCGTATTCAATGTAGTTTGGATGCCCGGTAAAATCAATGGCATCACACTCTTCTTTTGTCAGAACTCCCTGTTCAATAAACTCCTGCAATGAAATAAAATATGGATTACCTGCAAAGGTTGAAAAAGATTGATATGGAGAGTCTCCATATCCCGTCGGCCCTAATGGAAGTATCTGCCAGTATTTTTGTCCTGCTTCTTTTAATTGATTGACAAACCGGTAAGCCTCCTGATCAAATGCTCCAATTCCATATTGGGAAGGCAGACTACTGATTGGAAGCAAAATTCCGTTTGCCCGTTTAATTGAAACTGTCTCCATTTTTACCTCATTTCTGCGTTGCTTTTTGTACATAACAAGTTTTTTGTCAAACAACGCACAGACAAAAACTTTCGTTACAACATTTCACGTATGATTTATTTTACCTTTTCTTTTTGGCTGCGTCAATGTTATCATTATTTTCATTTTCTCTAAAAATCATGCAAATACCACCATTGCTTTTTACAGAAGTTTGTTTTAGAATGGAATGCATAATGATTTTTCACATCACTATTTGTGCTGAAGCGTCACAAATAGTAATCATGCACAGCAGAGGTAATGCATTGCAGATTTCTCTGTGTGCATCCTACACTACGCTTCAGAATGGGGACTATTATGATACAAACTACAACCATTCGGGAATTATGGAAAAATCCCGAAACTCATTTTCAAAAGACAATAACCGTAGCCGGCTGGGTTCGTGCAAACCGTGATTCAAAAAAGTTTGGCTTTATCATGCTAAACGATGGCACCTTTTTTAAAGCACTTCAGCTCGTCTATAGTGAAGATACAACCCAAAACTTTTCTGAAGCAGTAAAAATCCCGGTAGGGACTGCCCTTCTGGCTACTGGGATTTTGGTTCAAACCGAAGGTGCAAAACAGCCCTTTGAATTACAGGTACAGACAATTCAAATTGAAGGCCTCTGCGAAAATAGTTATCCGCTTCAAAAAAAACGCCACTCTTTGGAATTTTTACGCGGAATCCCTCACTTACGTGCACGTACAAATACATTTCAAGCAGTTTTTCGCATTCGCTCTCTGGTCGCCCATGCCATTCACTGCTTTTTTCAGGAAAATGATTTCGTATATGTTCACACCCCGATTATTACAGGTAGTGATTGTGAGGGAGCTGGAGAGATGTTTCAGGTTACCACTCTAAATCTGGAGCAATTATCTGCATCCGATACAACGCCTGATTACTCGCAGGACTTTTTTGGACAACCTGTTCATTTAACAGTCAGCGGACAACTCGATGGAGAGACCTTTGCGCAGGCTTTTCGCAATATTTATACATTTGGTCCGACTTTCCGTGCTGAGAACTCCAATACACCACGCCACGCCGCAGAATTCTGGATGATTGAACCAGAAATTGCTTTTGCAGATTTAGAAGATGATATGCAGCTAGCAGAAGAAATGATTAAATACATCATTTCCTATGTCTTGGAACACGGTAAAGAGGAAATAGAATTTTTAAATCAATTTGTTGACAAAGGGTTGCTTAACCGTCTGACTCATGTCAGAGGTTCTGACTTTGCTCATGTCACATATACTGAGGCAATTGAAATTCTGGAAAAAGAGAACGAAAATTTTGAATATAAGGTTTCATGGGGATGTGACCTGCAGACAGAGCATGAACGGTATCTGACCGAACAAGTCTTTATGCGTCCGGTTTTTGTGACTGATTATCCGAAAGACATTAAGGCATTTTACATGAAATGCAATAAAGATGGAAAAACAGTTGCCGCCATGGATTTACTTGTTCCCGGTATCGGGGAAATTATCGGCGGAAGCCAGCGTGAGGATAACTATGAGACTTTAAGGACAAGAATGGATGAGTTGGGGCTGGATGCTAAGGATTATAAACAATATCTGGATTTGCGCCGTTATGGTTCTGCCAGACATTCAGGCTTTGGTCTTGGTTTTGAACGGATGGTCATGTATGTAACAGGAATTAATAATATCCGAGACGTTCTCCCATTTCCAAGAACCGTCGGAACACTACGATAAAAGTCAGCCTTTTCCCTTTCCCGCTTTTTATTTAAAGATCAGGTAATACTTACACCCATTAGAAGCGTGCGCCGCAAGCGCACAAAAAAATGCCGGGGCAGACACGCTGCCACCGGCATTTTACAATGAGAAGGTTCTATTTAATTTTTACCTTTTTGACTTTACTCCATGTACCATACAACTTCTTTGTTCCCTTTTTGTTAAAAGCCCGTACACGAACATAATATTTTTTCTTAGACTTTAATTTTTTAATTACTTTTTTAGAAACAGATGCTTTTACCGTAACCGTCTTTGCCTTCTTAAACTTTTTGTTAAGACCATAAGAAATCTGATAGCCACTTACTTTTTTTAATTTCTTATATGTTACTATCATCTGCTTTTTTTTCTTAAATTTTAACGAAGACAAGCTTACTTTGGCAGGATTCTTCAATGTACTTTGTGGCTTCACACTCACTGTCGGCGCTGCTGTTGGTGTCCCACTAGAATCACTAGGTATTATACTTGGAACACCTGTAGGAACAGGTGTTGGTGTTGCTAATGAAAGAATCCTGTACTCCTTGGTCAGCACACCTGCATAATCACCAATTCCCATTACAGTTACAGTTGCCGTTCCTGCTTCCACACAATTTGAATAGTACACACTGTAGTCTTCACCAGCCTTTAAGACAGCATCTCCTCTTTTTACTGTAACAGAAGGTGTATTTCGCTTTCCACTATAGTCATACTCACTTTTTTCTAGTGTTAATTCTGCATTTGACAAATCAACCTTTGATACAGCAATACGGTCAATTCCGGGAGCCTGCGCTGAATCATTGTACAGACGAATCGTATTGTCCCCTGACTCAAGTTCTGTTTTTATCGTCTTAGAGGCAACAGCTCTTCCGTCACCAGCTACGCCAATTAATTTCTCCATTTCAATCGGCTCGCCGTCATTTACCTGTACGTATAAATTACGAGCAGAACCGGAAACAATAAATATCTTTAATTCATATTCTCCATCTTCCAGAACGTTTACGTTATCAAATATAATATCTTTTCCTTTTCCCACATTATCCACAAATTTCTTGCCGGAAACATAATCTGTCTCTGAAATTGTTGTTCCGGTGCCCATCTGAGCATCTTCTGCTTCATAATATTTATATCCATCATAAGCAGTTAACCCCATTGGATCATTCTTGCTCAGTTTTATTGCACAGCCACCCGCTTTTGGTAAATCAAAACTCAAGGTAGTATCCGCAGTTACTTCTTGTGTGGCAACTTCAAGATCAGTTCCATCTGCATTATCCTGATAAATATATGCATAATAAGTTTCACCCTGATCTAAGAAGTCCAAGGAAATATCGTAAGTTTGTGCTTCATTTGTCATCGCACCAACATACCAGTTTTCTCCGTTTCTTCTTGCTCGGACTACAGACTCTCCAGGATAGCCCGCAAGTAATTTGCTCTCATCCCATGAACTCGGAATATTAGTAAACAAAGAAGAACCTTTATAACCCGGATATACAAAAGCAGAATGTGCTAATGTCTGAACTGCTGACTCATACACAATCGGCATAGCTAACATAAAGCCATCTGTTGCCGCAACATTTTTCAGACTCATTCCCACGGGTGTAAATTCCATGGAACCTATAACATTTCTTGTATACGGTAAGGTAAGAAGTGACTGTACCGGTGATCCACTGCCCCATTTAAAGTATTCAGAACCCATAACAGCTTCACTGGATAGAATATTTGGGAAAGTTCTATTCTCACCATTTGGATCCGTACAACCATGGTAATTCACAACTAACTTATGCTTTGCTGCAATCGATGCCAAGTCATACATTACCTTCATGGCAAACTGGCTGTCACTATTGAGATAATCAACTTTAACCCCTTTAATACCCATATCCTCGCACCATGCAAACTGCTCTTCAATTGTATCTTCATTATCTAAATCAAAAATGTGTTTCTGGTCAAACTTATTGACACCATACCAAAGAATTAAATCTACGTCCTTTGGTTCAGCATACGCAACCAGTTCTTTAATCTTTGCCTCGTAATCATCCCACATTTCCCATCCAAAGTCGACCAGACAATACCGTTGTCCGGTTTCTTCTGCATAATCAATATAATCATACATGGTATCATAATCAATCAAATCAGAAGTTGTAGACCACCATGACCAGGAAGAAGTTCCCGGCTTCACCCAACTGAAGTCACCCTCAGCCTCCGGATTTAAATCCGAAACCAGTGAACTATTCGTAACACCCTCCAAGTTATCAGATAGAATGGCTAATCTCCATGGTGTATGGAATATATCTGTCATTTTTACGCTTGCAATAGAGGCATACGATGCCGAATAAGTCTGTCCATCCAGAGAGTCATCCTCTTCCTGTTTCAAATATTGTCCAAATCTTACTTGAAGTGCCTTATTCCCTGATTTTGTCTGAAATACAGAAGCACAATAGGGTTCTTTCTCATTATACACATTCGCTTCTGTAAGAAGCACCCAGCATTCACCCTCATCCGTCGGAATTCTTCCAAGAATCGGCGGGCCATAACTCGCATTCTGATTCTTTAGTGTTGACATCTTCCTTGCAGTATAAGTGCTTGCTTCATATGTTGCACTTGTACCCATTGTCCAAATAGTTCCCGTATCAGGAAGTATAAAAGAACTATCCTCGCCTGTCACCTCTGTTACCTCATCGCTGCTATTTGTATCTCCATCAATCTCATAACGGTATGCCATTCCGTCATTAAACACACGGAAAATCATTGTAATTTTACTGTCACCCTTTGTAAGGGCAAACGAAATCTCATTATATTCTTTTGAAACATGGCTGGAGCTTCCCTGAACCCAGTCATACTCCTCTTTTCCCTTTTCCTTTTTAATCGTATTCTGATTCAGAACCAAACCGGTAGACAAATCACTGTCCTTCGTAACAACACCAAGCGGAGCACATTCCATTACCACATTATCATTGCGATATACCGAATAAAAATAGCTGTCAGAAGAGTCTTTCCAAATACGTATCATATTACTTCCATCTACCGAAACAGTCTTTAACTCTTCTAACTCAGTCAAACCTGCTGAACCATCATCATAAGAAATCTCTTCTTTTTCAGGAGTCTGTTCTGTAACCGTGATTCCATACCCCTGAGCAACAGCCTTTACCTGTTCTGCCGTCAACACTGCCTTGTATAAGCTTACATCATCAAGCTGTACAGCACAGTCTGCATCTGACCATGTTGAACATGTTTTTCCCAATGCATTATTAACAAGGCTGCTCAAAGAGCCAAGCCTCGTCTTTAAAACATTTGCATCGCCTCCTCCGCAATTCGATTCAGCCAATGCTCCGTTTATGTAGAATTTTACATTCTCTGCAGAAACCGTAACTGTGACCAGATTCCATATACTCTTAGCCGGTTCTTCATTAAAAATCTGTTTATAACTGGAGCCATCATCAAAAATCAGATTCCATGTACTGTCCTGTGCATACGGCGCAAAGGCAAACTCCTGCTTATTTGTACTGTCCGCTGAACTAAATAGTCTGGAATAGCTTGCAACTTCTGAACTGGACTTCATCCAGAACGACCATGTCAAACCTGTTGTCTCACTAACCCCATCATACAAATTAGCCGGCAAATCCACATAAGAGGATCCCTTTGTACCTCCGGCAAGTGTCAGCACATGATTAGAAGCATCCGAATAATTTTTTCCTGATACCGTCAATTGCTGCTGCTCTATTTTTGCTGTTCCCTGCAGCGCTGCTTTCCCATCTGACACAGTTCCACTGTTAGCAACATCTGTCTCTGTTACATCCTCAAAAGTCCATTTATAAGCCGCTTGTGGAATTGCTGCTGCCTCTGCTACAGTCCGTCCTGCATCTGTCATAAATCCTGCCGGAGTAAGAAGAGACACTGACAAAACTCCCGCAAGAATACGCAAAAATCGCTTTGATTTCAACATAATGCATCCTCCTTCACTTTTAATATAATTATTTTAACGAAACCAAAACAAAGTGAAAATGGTAAATTGTTATGTATATATGCAAAAATGTTACCATGTTTGCAGGCAAAAATGTTACCATGTTTACAACTTGTATTTTTTGTGCCATTCTCATATAATAAATATAGAATCACATGTTGAATGAGGAGGTATCATATGGGAAACAAACTATTTTATCAGAATTTCAGTCGGTACCGCTGTCTCGAATCAGTCGAAAAAAATTCCCATGAATTGTACCTCTGTTATTGTGGAAGACAAGAATGTTTACCAGGCCATCAATTTACATCTAAACGTACTGAATTTCTACTTCACATTGTATTAGAAGGAAGCGGGACATTTACCGCAGAGGATAAAATATATAATTTGAAGAAAAATTCTATTTTCCTTATTTGTCCAGAACAGCTCACCTCCTATCAATCCGATAGTGAAGAGCCGTGGACTTACATGTGGATTGCATTTAATGGTCTAAAAGCAGAATCTCTCCTCCGATACGCAGGTCTTACAAAAGAGACCCCTGTCGCCTATCTGCCGGATACCATACCATATGAAACAGCAATTCAGGGTATTCTTTCTTCGTGCCAGCTCAGCTTTTCTAACGAGTTACGCCGTTCTGAATATTTATATTCATTTGTAGCCAAGCTTGCAGAAGACCTGCATCCCTCTGATAATGAAAATAATGAATTTTCGTACTCTCACCAAGCCTATGTAGAATACGCTCTTGATTTTATTGAGCACAATTACCATTACAATATAAAAGTATCGGACATTGCCGATTATGTTGGTATCAACCGCTCTTACCTGACAAAATGTTTTAAAAAAAGCCTACAGCTTTCTCCGCATGAATACCTAATTGATTATCGAATGAATAAAGCAAAAGATTTATTGGCAAATACCAAAATACCGATTAATCAAATTGCTTCTCAAGTAGGCTATGAAGACCCTCTTGCTTTTTCAAAAGCATTTAAACTTTTTACAGGAGTATCTCCAAAAACATATCGTGAAAGCTGAGGCTTTTCTAAATTTTTACAGAAAAGTTTTTGTACCATTATTTTCTTACTTTAATTCCTGACCGAGCAGTGACTTACTGACCTTTACTTCATAATTTTCAGCCCAGTTTTCATAACTTGCCTGAAATGCTTTTGTCTGTCTCTCTAAAATGATTTCAGCACGATGTTGTTTCACCGCATCAGCATCATCAATGGAGATACATTTTATAATATAAAATCCATCATCTGCCGTAATTACCTCGCTAATCTGTTCTGGCTTTAAAGCAAATGCAGCATTCACGACATCCGTTGGCACATCTTCAAACCCAAGCAAAAAATCAACCTGTGCGATCGATGAATTCTGCTCCGCCAGTGAATAAAAATTCCCTGATTTCTTTACCTGCTGTTGTAAGGAAACAGCCTGTTCATAAAGCGCGGATTTTGCGGAATCATCCAAATTGACTTCTTCACCATTTTTATCTGTTCCCTTAGACATCAAATGAATCATCTGTACTTTTGCCGTTCGTGCCTGCTCATCCCTCACATTAACATCCACCTTACCGGTTACAATATCATACATAATCCGGGCAAGTTCATTCTCTGCAAGCACATCCGTCAATGCTTTTGCAGTCAATCCATACTTCTGCTTTTCTTCATCGGACACCCTTTGCATATACTGCTCCACCTGATAAGCAATATCCTCCCGGTCATCCACTGCCACTCCTACATTCTGTGATGCTGCTGCCTTAGATATCACCTTAAGCTGAATAATCAGCCGGACAATTTCTTCAATTGCCTCCGTACCAACTGTACGACCCTCACCTAACGAATAACTCCACACATCCTTTGACAGCATGGAATCATATTTACTTCTTAATAAATACGAGTAAATCAGATACTCCTGATATGTTACCTTTGAACTTCCCACAGCAATTACAGTAGAATCTTCTTTTAATGTCCCTTTTGCCACAGAAGCCGCCCTTTCCGTTTTAACAGTCTCTTTCTCTCCTGAATTTCCACATCCTATCAAAGAAATTCCCAATGACAATGTGAGTACAATTGCAAATATCTTTTTCATAATTTCCTCATTCCCTCTTGTCTTTATTCTATCTTTAAAGTACTTATTTCATCAATTAACAACTCTATTTGTTCTAATATACCACGTTTTTTCTCTATGGTATAGAGGAAAAACGGATTTGCTCCATGATTAAAAGTGATATGCCCCCCGATTCGCTTCATCATTGCCGGAATTCGCTCCGCCGCAATTTTAGCCTGTGGATACAAAATAAATTTCACCTGATCCTTTTTTTGACTCACTGATGTAATAAATGCTTTATGTGCTTTCGTTTTCAGTAGCGAAATTCTGAGCAAATTACTAACACTCTCAGGCGGCTCGCCAAATCGATCCACCAACTCACTTTCCATATCCAGGCGTTCTTCTTCTGTTTCAATTTCAGCAACACGCTTATACATATCCAGTTTTCCACCCTCACTACGTATATAAGAAACCGGAATGAACGCATCCAAATTCAAATCCACCGTAGTATCGTATTCCTCTTGCGGAGACTCTTCCCCTTTCATATTCTTAACTGCCTGATTCAGCATCTTACAATACAGGTCATATCCTACCGCTTCCATGTGTCCATGCTGTGCCTCCCCCAGCAAATTTCCCGCACCCCGAATTTCCAGGTCACGCATAGAAATTTTAAAACCAGAGCCAAGCTCTGTAAACTCCTTAATTGCCGCCAAGCGCTTTTCTGCCACCTCTTTTAACATTTTGTCACGCTTATACATCAAAAATGCATAAGCTGTCCGATTGGATCGTCCTACACGTCCCCGAAGCTGATAAAGCTGAGAAAGTCCTAATTTATCCGCATCATCAATAATCATTGTATTCACATTCGGAATATCCAGTCCGGTCTCTACAATTGTAGTGGATACTAAAACATCAATTTCTCCATTAATAAACTGATACATCGTCCGCTCTAATTGTCGTTCATTCATCTGACCGTGAGCAAAAGCCACACTCGCCTCCGGCACTAACTTCGCCACCTCATTGGCAATGATGTCCATATTGCCAACACGATTATATACATAGTAAACCTGACCACCTCTCGTCAATTCACGAATAATTGCCTCCCGAATGATTTCATCATTTTTTTCCATAACAAATGTCTGAATCGGCATACGATCCACCGGAGGTTCCTCCAACACACTCATATCCCGGATTCCTACAAGACTCATATGAAGTGTTCTTGGAATCGGAGTTGCCGTCAGAGTAAGCACATCAATATCATTTTTTATCTGCTTAAGCTTCTCTTTATGAGTAACACCAAAACGCTGCTCCTCGTCTACAATTAACAATCCTAAATCCTTATACTGAATGTCTTTTGAAAGCAGCCGATGCGTCCCGATAATAATGTCCAGACTTCCTTTTTTCAAGCGCTCCAGCGTTTTTTTCTGTTCTGCCGGTGTACGAAGTCTGGATATCATATCAACACTAATTGGAAAATCCTTCATCCTCTGTACAAAAGTGTTATAATGCTGTCCCGCCAAAATGGTAGTTGGGACAAGGAATGCCACCTGTTTTCCGTCCTGAACTGCCTTAAAAGCCGCCCGAATCGCCACCTCTGTCTTTCCATATCCTACATCTCCGCAAATTAACCGATCCATAATGCGATGACTCTCCATATCCTGCTTGGTCGCCTCAATCGCATTCATCTGATCATCGGTTTCCTCGTAAGGAAACATCTCCTCAAATTCCTTTTGCCAAACAGTATCCGCTGTAAAAGCAAAGCCCTCTCTTGCCTGTCTTTTTGCATACAACTCAACTAACTCTTTGGCAATAACATTGACGGCTCCCTTTACACGTGATTTTGTCTTCTTCCATTCTGGAGAATTCAGGCGGTTCAGCTTCGGAGTCTTTGCCTCACTTCCGGCATATTTCTGAAGAACATCTAAACCCGTTGCCAATACGTACAGGTTACCGCCCCCGGCATACTGAATCTTTAGATAATCCTTTGTTACTTTATCAACTTCTATCTTTTCAATTCCCTGGTAAATACCAAGCCCATGGTTTTCATGAACAACATAATCCCCAATTTTCAAATCATTAAAACTGTGAATTTGCATTCCCTCATATGTTCGCCGCTTCTTCGTTTTCTTTTTAATACCACCAAAAATATCACTTTCTGTAACAACAACAAACTGCAGGTTAGGGTATTCAAATCCCTTTCTTAAAACACCATTTGATACCACCACTTCACCCTTCTGAAGTTCATGTTCTAAATCCTTATTATAAAAAGCATGAATTCCAAAATCCTCTAAATCATTGCATAGCCTCCGTCCACGTGTCTCGGAAGCAGATAAAATCAAAATCCGATACCCGCCCTTTTTTAACCGAATAATATCTTTTGCCAGTAATGAGAAATTATTATTATAAGAAGGTGATGATTGTACATAAAAACTGAATTTCTGCTCCACCGGAATTTCTTTTACAGTTGTATCCAGTGCGGAAATCATAATCAGCCTCTTTTGCTGTATTTTTTTCAGTACCTGTGGAAGAGAATATAATACATCCATCTGCCCCGGTAAAATGTAGCCTTTTTCCAAACGACTAACCATACTCTCCCGGAATTCATACTCTACTGCTTCACAGCGTTCCATACACCGATTCGGCTCATCCAAAAAGAAAATGGCGTCCCGATCTGTAAAATAATCAAAAAATGATACTGTTTCTCTCGAAAAATAGCGAATAAAACTTTCCAGATTTACAAGACCATGATACGCTTCATACGTCTCCTGGAAATTTTTTATCGCCTGTTTTAAACGGGCAGCCTCCTCAATTTTCCCCTCCTCCCGAAACTTTGCGACACTCCTTTCCATCTCTATGCGAATACTTCTCAGCGCTTCAAGTGCCTGTTCTTCGGTCGTAAATATCTCTACTGCCGGGTAAATATTAATCTGTTCCATGCTTTCTACCGAACGTTGGCTTTCTACATCAATGCTTCGGATTGTATCCACTTCATCTCCCCACAATTCCACTCTGACAGGAGACTCTTCCGTAAGCGGAAAAATATCTATAATTCCACCCCGTACAGAGAATTGACCAACAGCCTCTACCTGTCCGGTATGCTCATAACCAAGGCTTACAAGTGACTGGCGGAATTCGTCCAGATTTAAAAAGTCTCCTTCTGCCACTGTTAGTTTCCTTTTCTCATACATCAAAAAAGGAAGGCAGAAATCCATGCCCCCATCCAAGGTAGTTATAATAGTACTTTCTTCATTTTCAACAATTCGCTTAATAATTTTCAACCGCTCACCCGCAATTGCCTGTCCATGTACATCTGCACTGTAAAAAATAAGATCCTTGGCAGGATAATACAAAACATTACGGTCATAAAGTCGATAATCCTCATACAATTCTTTTGCACGAAGTTCATTGTAAGTAATAATAACCCGGAATCTGTGGTGCTGACCCAAACCATATATAAAATGACATTTTTGTGTCTCGATACACCCGGTTGCGTGAACTGGCGTCTGAGACTGCCTCACTGCATTTTCGAGGTTTATATATTCCTCCAGTTCTTCCAGAGGTGCTAATAATGCTCTCAATTCCCTTTCCTCCTGCTAAAACTTAACTCCTGCGATTATTATATTGATTCATCGCAAAGTCTATTCCTTCCTCCATAATTGAAACGCAGGCTTCTGCTGCTTCTCCCAGTACATCTCTTACAAATGGCTGCTCTTCTCTTGAAAAACGCCCTAACACATAGTCTGCCAAATCCCAGCCAGAAGGCTTATTGCCAACACCAATCTTAATCCGCGGAAAAACATCTGTCCCCAGATGAGAAATGATATTTTTTATCCCATTGTGTCCACCTGCACTCCCCTTGCGCCGAATACGCAGGCGCCCTACATCTAAGCTAATATCATCATATAAAACAATCAGTTCTTCCTCTGGGTCAATTTTATAATAATCCACCAACTCACGTACACACTCCCCACTTAGATTCATATAAGTCTGTGGCTGTGCCAGCAAAACCTTACCGCCATTAATTACACCCTTTCCACAAAGTGCCTTATGCTTTTTCATATCAAGTGAAAGCCGATACTCGTCACAAAGACGTGTAACTGCATCAAATCCAATGTTATGACGTGTTGCTGTATATTTATTTCCTGGATTTCCCAGACCTATAATCAGATACATACTGCTCCTCTTTTCTGTACGATTTCGATTACCTCATTCGCCGGATTTTAGTATTAAAAACCCCTTTTTTCACCCAGCTTCTCCATCTGCAAGTAACTTCTATTAAATTATTATACTGAATCCAATGTTAGAAATCAATTCAAAATATTATGTTTCATGGAAGGAAATGTATAATTATTGATTATTTGTCGAAAAAATGCTAAAATTGCTTTTATAAAAGAGGTGAACACATGCAAAATATTTTAATTCTGGAAGATAACGATATGCAAAGGCAGGCATTAGCTGCCCTGACCAAAAAAATTGTTCCAGCTGCCCGTATTTTTCAGGCTGCTGATATTTCAAATGCCTATACTGCTGCTCTTAATAACCATATTAATTTATTTTTGTTAGATGTTATTTTAAATACTGACTCGCCAAATGATTCTTCTGGATATTTATTTGCAAAGAAAATACGTAACTTTGACGAGTATACATTAACTCCTATTGTGTTTACTACGACTATAAACGGACTTATGCTTCAGGCATTTCGCAGTATACACTGCTACGATTATCTTGTAAAGCCCATTCGTGAGATTCAATTAAAGGAAATTTTATATGATACGCTAATAAAAGGTTCTCATCAAGAAGTCCGCGACCAAAAAGTCACTCTACGAAGTAAGGGTATCATTTATTCCATTCTTTTGCATGACATTTTATACGTAGAAACCAAACTGAGAAAACTCTATATTCACACGATAAAAGAGGCTCTCGAATTTCCATATATGTCCCTTTCAAGTGTATTAGAATTGCTGGATGACAGCCGCTTTATACAATGTCACCGGGCTATTATTGTAAATAAAGACTATATTGAAACTTTCAATATCGCCAACCGCACAATTAAACTTCGCGGTATAAATAATACACTTGATATTGGAACTCAATATCAGGCACTGTTGAAAAAGGAGTTTACTGAATGATTGCAGATGCATTAAATGTTTTTGAAGAATGTATTTTTATTACACTGCTTATATGGGGCTTTGAGGATAAGAAAGGAAAATACCTGCAGCCCTCTCTTATCATCTATACAATATTTGCAACCATTGTTTTAGAGACTATTTATGTTTTATCACTTCCCGGGGCCCTGCGATATTTGATAAACCTGGTTATTCTTGCTTATATCCTTTTTACCTATCGCAGAGGACTAAAAAATGCACTGGTTGTCCTTTTACTCTCAACTGGTTCTGCTTTACTAATTCAGTTAATACTATTACTTCCGTTTGCCTTTTTTAAAAATAGTATTTTTTACGAAACCTATAGTGGTCTATTTATCAATGCCTGCTGTATCTTAGTCAGTGCACTCATTGCTCATAAAGGTTACCTTAGCATCATTACCAAATGGGTTATGGAAAAACGACTTGATCATGTTTTTATCTCTATTGTTTGGATTGGTTCTTTAATTTATGTGCTTTCCAAATACAACTACTGGGAAAAATTAAGCCTTTGGGATGCCGTTGTTTTTCTCTTCTTTATGATTACCCTTATCTTTTTAGTCATCCGGTGGCAAAAGACAATCGGAGAGGTTCAGTCTGCCAAACACGAACTGGAATTACAGCATCTTTATGGGGACACATTTCAGGAACTAATTGAAGAAATTCGCTCTAAACAACATGATTATATGGATCAGTTAAATACAATCTTAAGTATGCATTATCAAATCAAGGATTATTCTACTCTTGTAGAAGAACAGTCCCATTTTGCCAATAATATAACGGAAAATTTTAAATACTATGAATTGCTTCAACTTTCCAATCATATACTGAGTGGTTTTTTATACAGTAAGTTTTCATTACTAGAGACCAAAGGCGTTCCTGTCGACTACAAAGTCTTAATTGAAAATGGAGAATGGGAAATGCACTTATTTGAAGTGACAGAAGTAGTTGGCATTCTTTTAAATAATGCAGCTGAAGCCGCTTTAAAGGTATCTAACCCCCAAATAAAAGTACATATCACAACTGAGCAAGATGGAAAACAGATTGACATTTCTGTAAAGAATACAACCCCAAATCTTACGCAGCACGAATTACAGGATTGGGGGCGAAAGGGTTATACTACAAAAGTAGAAGAAAAAGGCTTGCATGGATATGGATTATACAATGTAATGAGGATTACGAAACGCAACGGGGGTAAGTTGGAAATATTAAAAGACGACTCCATGACTCTGACGTGGATTGAAATCAATGTGACTCTTTTCGGGAACACTAAAACCAAAATACGATAACACCCTCAAACAAAAGAAATCCCCCCATCCGTTAGAACATTTCATAAAAAGTTCTAACGGATGAGAGGGATTTCTTTTACTTATTCTTTACTAATATCTACTCGGAAAACTTACTCACAATATCACGAATTGATGCAGCATTTTTCTGGTTTACCTTAACAACATTTGATAAAACCTCAGTCGTAGCAGTTGTCCGTTCAATCTTTTCAATAATATCGTCTACACCAATTGCATTTTCACCCGAAGCACATTGAACAGTATCCACCTGAGCCTTAATATTGGACACAGCATCAACAAATACATTGGAGACCTGCTTAATTTCTTCAATAATACTTCTTATCGATTCGATTGAATTATTATATTCATTCGCAACATCAATAAATTCCTTGAACTGCTTTGAAACATCTTGCTCCATAAAGTTGATAATATCATTAAAGCAACCCTGTACATGCTCAATATTGGTATTTGTTTCACTGCAAATTGATTGAATCTGAGTTGCAGTTACCGATGAACTGCTTGCCAGGTTACCAATCTCACTCGCAACAACAGCGAACCCTTTTCCGGCCTCTCCTGCCCTTGCAGCTTCAATGGAAGCATTTAATGACAACAAATTTGTCTGACTTGTAATATCGAGAATCTGGGTAACCATATCATTAATTCGAGTAAGTGATTGTAAATTAATCATTGCCTCTTCAATATTCTTTTGGTTTTCCTTCATTCTAAAACCAGTATTCTCCAAAGAATTATTTGCCATTGTCTTCATATGCTGCACTGTTTCAATCAGATTTTCACTTTTTTCACTACCTACTTGAACTTTTTCTTCTACTTGGAAAACCATATCTGCAATTCTTCCGATTTCTCTGCCGACCCGGTTAATAGCCTCATTTGTAGTATCCGTACTTGCTGCCAATTCCTCCGTTGTCGCTGAATTATCCTCTACACATTCTAAAAGGATTTGAGAAGATTCTGTCATCTTGCCAGCAGAGTCCGTCAACGAATCTGAACACTGATTCAATGTTAAAACAATATCCCGGAATGTAACATATAAGGAATCCATGGCAGTAGCAATATGACCGATTTCACTTTTCCTGTTAATATATTTACCCAACTTGTTAGAAGGACTTAAGTCCAGATTTTTCAGACGAATAATTGAATTTTCCACAATCTTTAATGGTCTTGTACTAACTCGAATTAAAACCCATGACAGCACTGCAATAAGCACAAACGAGCCAATACAAACAATACCCAGCACCTTCTTATTCGCATTGGCCTTTGCATAAATTTCGCTCTGGCTGTCACTCAAAACAACGGCCCATCCACGCTCCGGCATATATCGATAAGCAGCAATTGAATTTACCTTATTGGCATTCACATATTCCATATTTGCATATGTCTTCTCTGTATCTTTATGTACGGCATCAATAACAGAAAGCAACATACTATCTTCAATCTCTTTTGCCATCAAGGCTTCATCTTCATTAAAAATATAAATTCCGGTTTCTGTATTAATCATTGAATACTTGGCATTTTCCAAGCCTTCTACGCTCAAGGAATCCAACAAGGTTTTTAACCCTTGGGCAAATGGTCCTCCACCAACGTATCCCAATATCGTTTTTCCATCTGAGTCAAATACCGGGCAATACATAGAGAGTGTCAGCTTTTCAGAGGCCGGGGAAACAATAATACCCGTATTATAGAGACCATTTTCTTTTGTCATTGCATCCTGCAAAGCCTTTAAACCCTCACCCTCTCTTGTTGTAATGCCAACAACTTTAGGATTTGAATGAGCAATAACATGTGTATTCCATTCGCCAGTATAAAGACCTTCCCACTGGTCAAGCCCTTCATAATATTGTACAGTATACTCTTGTGCTACTTTCTGCAATTGCTTGTCATTCGGATTTTTCAGCAATTCTTTAATTGCCGGAGCTTTACTGTAAGCTATCAATAAATCCTCTGCATTTGCAACATACTCTTCAATCACTTTTGTTTTTGCTTCAAGTGATGTTTTCATATTATCCATCGCTGTATCTTTCATTGCTGTCGTCATATTTCGATTGGCAATCAAAAATAAAAGCGCAATACAGACAGCTACGACAATAGAAATAGCTGCAGTAATAATGGTACTAAGTTTTCGGTTTTTTAACATAATCCATTCTCCTCTCCATGCCGAATTCTTGAAATCCAAGAATTATAACACTTTTGTATTATAGACTAACTATTTTAGTTTATCCCATTGTAAACAATTTGTAAAGTATAATTGAATAAATAAGGTATTAAACGGAATAAATTTTGTCTATTTTGCTCCAAAACACCTTTTTATAATCTGAAAACATATAAAAATCCTAAATTCAAATAATATTGATATTTTTAAACATAAAATCAGTATTTTCAATCATATGGGGTGACATTTTTCGACAAAAACAGTTATACTTTTCGTATAGCAAGGGAGTAGCAGTGTTAAAATAAAAATAAAACGGAGCAAATCTTGAGGTCCTCTGGGAATATAGATTTACTCCGTTTTCCTTTATAAAACTTTTCGCATTCGGAAAAGAGTATATCTCAATTACTTTTTCTCTACGCCCTTTGCTTATTTTTTTTAGAACCAAAGTCATGTACACAGTAAAATAAACAATTTCCAACCAATGCCCATGACTCTTTCCCCTATGCGATAACGGTTTCTTCTCCCGGCTGCTCTCGCAGCACTTCTTCATATTTCGCAAGAATTGCTGCCTGAAGTTCCTCCCGCATCTCCATGTTGATTGGATGTGCAATATCGCGGTATTCTCCATCCGGAGTCTTTTTACTCGGCATGGCAATAAATAAACCCTTCTCTCCTTCAATCACCTTAATATCATGCACGACAAATGCCTGATCAAAAGTAATGGAAACCACTGCTTTCATCTTTGACTCCTTGTTTACTACCCGAATGCGAATATCTGTTATTTGCATTCTCTTTCCCCCTTTTCGTATTCTTAATATTTATAATACGTAGCGTTCATTCTTCTCAATTACAACCTTTATCTCATCTGGTTTTCCGACAAAACTTGAGTTTGCACGAATCGTATCACGGCTTTCCACAATACAATTTTCAATATAAGTATTATCGCCTATATACACATCGTTGAGAATAATCGAATTGCGAATGGTACAATTGTTCCCTACGTATACCTCTTTAAATAAAATAGAGTTCGTAACCTCTCCATTTAAGATACAGCCGCTAGATACAAGACTATTTGTCACCTTTGATCCAGAATTATACTTTGCTGGCGGAAGATCTTCAACTTTGGAAGAAATCTTTGGATAACCCCCAAAAAAATATTCCCTTATATCCCGGGACAAAAAGTCCATATTTGTCTTATAATAAGACTCCATTGTTGTAATATTACTCCAGTATTCTTTCATCGGATATGCATATATCTTTTTAAATCCCTTATAACGAATTAAAATATCTTTTACCAAATCGAATCCACCCTCTTCTCCGGCCTTTTGAATCATTTCAATCAGCTGTCGACGGCGAATTACATAAATACCGGTAGAAACTGTAGTCTTTGTAGTTACAATCGGCTTCTCTTCAAATTCGGTCACCCGTCCCGTATCATCTACTGCTACCACACCAAAACGGCTTGGGTCATCCTGATGCCCAATATCTTTTGTCACAATTGTAATATCTGCATTTTTTTGTACATGGTACTCCAAAACCTTGTTAAAATCCATCTTATATACACAGTCTCCGGAAGCAATAACAACATATGGTTCATGACTGCTTTTCAAAAAGTCAATATTCTGTGCAATCGCATCCGCCGTTCCACGATACCAGTAATTATTGTCCTGTGTCTGGGTTGGAGTAAATACAAATAAACCTCCCTGTTTCCGTCCAAAATCCCACCACTTCGAAGAATTTAAGTGTTGTGTCAGGGATTTTGAATTATATTGTGTAAATACGGCCACCTTACTGATATGAGAATTCGACATACTGCTCAATGCAAAATCAATACTGCGGTACCCACCCGCAATCGGTAACGCAGAAGTTGCACGACGCGTCGTTAATTCTTTCATCCGGGTACTACTGCCGCCTGCTAAAATTATTCCGATTGCTCTCATCTGTCATCACCTGCCTTTATCAAAGTTCCGCCACCTGCCAGCTTATTGTTGTCATAATCCTCCATCGTGGTTATACCCGATATAGCAGTATTTTTTCCTATTCTTACTCCATCAGGAATTACCGTATTATCACCGATTGTTACCAGTTCGAAAGCATACACATCCGGTTTTAACTGATTCACCGTACCCTCTTCACCTACTCCGAGCATACAATCATCTCCAATCCGGCTATTTTCTGCAACAATTGTTTTCTCAAGCACTGTATTTTTTCCAATATACGTAGAATTCATAATGATGGAATCTCTTACTACGGCACCTTCTTCAATCACTACATCAGAACCAATTACCGAGTTATGCACTTCTCCATAGACTTCACATCCATCTCCCATAATTGCCCGGTCAATGCATGCCGTCCCAGCAATGTACTGTGGTCTGATCCAATCATTCCTTGTGTATATTTTCCAAAATTCCTCATACAGATTAAACACCGGTACCAAGTCAATCAACTCCATATTGGATTCCCAATAAGATCCAAGCGTTCCTACATCTTTCCAATAGCCGTTATACTCATACGCAAAAATTCGGTCCCCTCTCCCGTGACAATAAGGAATAATATGCTTTCCAAAGTCACAACCTTTTTGCTCCTTCAAAGCAATCAAAGCTTCGCGTAAAACATTCCATGAAAAAATATAGATACCCATAGAAGCCAAATTACTCCTTGGATGCTCCGGCTTTTCCTCAAACTCAGTAATTTTGTAATTTTCATCCGTTATGCAGATTCCAAATCTGCTTGCCTCCTCCATCGGAACCGAAATCGTAGCCACTGTTACATCTGCCTTATTCGCTTTATGGAAATCCAGCATAACCTGATAGTCCATTTTGTAAATATGGTCGCCGCCCAAAATCAGCACATAATCCGGATTGTAATATTCCATATAGTTCAGATTCTGATAAATTGCATTCGCTGTTCCTGTATACCACTCACTGCTGTTACTCTTTTCATAGGGTGGTAAAACAGATACTCCTCCTTCGTTGCGATCCAAATCCCACGGAATACCAATCCCAATATGCGTATTCAGCTTCAATGGCTGATACTGAGTGAGAACCCCCACGGTATCCACTCCGGAATTAATACAGTTGCTCAATGGGAAATCAATAATTCGATATTTCCCCCCAAATGCAACAGCAGGTTTTGCTACATTCGCCGTCAAGACACCAAGTCTTGAGCCTTGCCCCCCAGCAAGTAACATGGCTATCATCTCTTTTTTTATCATGTTATCACCTCTGTTGTATTTATTCGTACGGCAAAATACATCACCGACGTTTGCATTAAATAAATTATAGCACATTTCATTATAAAAGTGAATAATTTTTACCAAAAATATTACATTTTTTCGCCCATTTTCGTTATTTTGCACAATTCTTCCTGAATTAACCATATGATTTACTATATATTTCCATTTGCTTAAAAGTTAAATGCGGATAATTAATTTGTCACATGTCTCCTAATGATAAAATAGGAAGGCGATTTTTCTTGTCAATAAAAAAGAAAAAGACTATAATAATGATAACCTTTAACAGGTATAACATTAAGATTGGGAAAGGACGTTATTTTTATGTATCAGATAGATTTTGAAAACCCAGGGAAAGTACACTTTATCGGAATCGGTGGAATTAGCATGAGCGGCTTTGCCGAATTACTTTTTGCCAGTGGTTTTGATATAAGTGGTTCAGATTGGCACGAAAGCAGCATTACAAAGCACTTAGAAACACTTGGTATAAATGTATTATATGGACAGGATGAGAGAAATATAACAAAAGATATGTCCCTTGTTGTTTACACCGCTGCTGTCAAACCTGAAAATCCAGAATATCGAAAGGCCATGGAGCTTGGTATCCCAATGATGGAGCGTGCAGTTATGGTTGGGCATGTAATGAAAAATTATAAAAATGCCATTGGCATCTCAGGAACTCACGGAAAGACAACAACGACCTCCATTATCTCACATATTTTTTTAGCTGCCCAAAAGGACCCTACCATATCAGTAGGCGGTATTTTAAAAGCCATTGACGGCAATTTGCGCATCGGTCACTCCGACACCTTTATTACAGAAGCCTGTGAATATACAAACAGCTTTCTTCACTTTTGTCCTTCCATTGGAATTATCTTGAATATAGAAGAAGATCATTTAGACTTTTTTAAAAATTTAGATGATATACGCCAGTCCTTCCGTCGTTTTGCCACACTTCTTCCTCCAAATGGAGCACTAATTATAAATGGAGATATAAAAGATTATGAAAAAATTGCAGAAGG
>CATZVV010000004.1 GCA_958425285.1 uncultured Lachnoclostridium sp.
TCGGAATTAATCGCAGATGACACGACGATGTACAGCCGCTGGTGCAATGGCGCCAGACCGATACCGCTTGATATGATCCGCTGCTATGATGAGGATGATAACTGGGATGTCATGGAGGATGATTTTGAGAAAAAGATTATCCCGAATCTCATTAATGAAACACAGGCGCGAAGTCAGATGGAAGAACTGATAACAGACAGCATTTCCGTCATCGGAAAAGAGAAAGCAGACGAACTATGCTCCATCAGAGAAAGCCATATCTTTTTCACTGCTGTTGTCCGCTATGTCATTTTAAATGACCACAACAACAGCAGTCTGTTTTCTCCTGACCTGACAGATATTTTATTAGGTGCAAAATGTCCTTCCTGCACTTCCGAGTTTGTGGGTAGGAAGGCTGAACTGAAGGAAGCTGAAAAACAGCTTTCTGAACATTCTCTTTTATTCGTGAACGGGATTGCCGGAATCGGTAAAAGTGAATTTACCAAAGCATTTGCAGAGAAATACAAAAAGAAATACACCAATATTATCTATATCCATTATTCTGGCAGTCTAAAAAAGGATATCGTAGGACTTATTTTTGCAGATGATTCTTTAGAAATGACGGAAGATGAATTGTTTGGTCATCATTACAGAATCCTTCAGAAGCTTCACAACGACAGCCTGCTCATCATTGATAACTTCAATGTGCTGCCAAAGGATGATGACTTTTTCCGGGAGCTAATAAAGAATGATTTTCAGATACTGATTACCACAAGATGTAAAATTACAAGGTTTTCTGCTATGGAAATCAAGGAATTAGATAGTGAGAGTGAACTGCCGGATTTATTCTGCCGCTACTGCCCTTCTGTCAAATCAGAACCGGATGCTGTAGCTGCTATTATTAAAGAGGTCAAGAATCATACTTTGACTGTCTGCATGGCAGCCCTTACTCTTGAAGCCAGTGGCATGGAACCGGAGGAACTGTTACAGGAGTTAAAAGCCTGCGGACTAAACATGGATAACGGAGAAGAAATCGAAATATATAAGGACGAAGAATTTCAGGACGCCCGAATGATGGAGCATCTGCGAAAGCTGTTACAGTTAAGCAGATTATCCGAATCACAGACAGATATTTTGCGAAATCTGTCCCTGCTTCCGCTTTCCGGCATCTTCAAAGCATATTTCAGGAAATGGATGTGCCTTGATAATGCCAACGAAATCAACCATTTGATCCGCTATGGTTTTATCATGGAAGATACCGAAAATAAAAAGATTGCGCTTCATCCGCTGATTCAGGAGATTGTCCTGTTAGAGACCCTGCCATCCGTATCGAACTGTAAAACCATGCTTGACAGTCTGCACCTTATCTGTCTGGCACACGGACTGGATGTACGGAAACCACAGAGCATTATTAACAGCCTTATCAGTATCTGCGACCACATTATCAATGACATGCCGGAATATTACCTTCTCTTTTTACAGGATACTTTCCCATACTTTGACAAATATCTGGTGACGGATTATCTGCCGAAGCTTGTGGAACGCATGGAATATGTGATGAATGAAATGGATAACGTTTCCGTCTGTGACAAGACACTGATTCTTGATTATAAAGCAGAGCTTCTGCTTCCACATAAGGAATACGACAATGCTGTAAAGAAATTAAAAAAAGCTGTTGCACTCTTGGAAGAATATCACACAGGTGAGGTAACAGAACGCTCCGCTAATCTGCTCTCCAACCTATACAACAACTTATCAAATACTTATCTGCTCATGGGAAAATCGAAAGATGCAGTTACTACTTTAAAAGCCGCATTTGAAGTACGACAGAAGTATGCCGATTACGGACTTCTCAAAACACACGACACCTTACAGCAGATGATGAACCTTGTAAACATGCTGATCCTTTCTAAGGATTTTGATGCAGCCGAAAGTTTGACTGCATTTTATGAAAATCTGGTGCTGGAAAATCTCGGCAAAGACTGCATAGATTACGGTGTCTGCCTGCTTACAAAAGGCATTATCTCCTATGCTCTTGGAAAGCCAGCAAATGCTGAGACCTGTCTACTATCAGCAGAAGCTGTTTTCAATGAAATTTTGGAAGAAGATAACGGATATTCAAAAACCACCTGCCAGTACCTTTATAATCTGTACCGCAGGTGGCAAAAACCTGAGTTGGCGGAAAGGTATAAGCAGAAACTACTAAAATCTTCTAAATAGTATTTTCGTGCAAATTCATATGAGCTGTCACTTCCTTGTCACCTCATCATCCATCTAAAGCACTGTAATAATTGGCTACTTAGATTCTCACATAGGAAGTGACACCGTCAATGTCACCTCGTTGTCACTTCCTATGTCAACTTTCAAATTAATATCATCTGCACCAGTTTGTATCACAACTTGGGTAGTACAGAATCCATTTCTATTTTTTAGCAGTTCACATCGGAATCTACTCATACATTCGCTCCGTTCTGTAAATTTCTCCTACAACTTGAACACCGTCATATTTTAATACTCCAGTCCAATCACTGTATTTGCCTATACTCAAGTCATTTAAATGTATCTCCTTCGAGCCATTGACAAACCAAACCAATTGCATTTTCATCTGTAACAAGAATTTATCCAATATATCCTTTCGAATAATGATTCCGGCCTTTTGTTTTGTCAATGCCGTATCAAAAAATGCAAGCTGTCCTTCCTGATCATAATAATATCCATCATACTCTAATTGACACAATTTCATTTTTTCAACAATCTCTGCACACGGAACACCATACGAAATAGCTTCTTCCTTTGAGGCATCGTATTCCTCCTCCCAAAGTAAATATCCTGTTGCAGATAGAATTTCACCCACATTCTCCACTATGTCAATTTCTTTTGTATAAGTTTCCTCTCTCATAGGAATTACAATTCCTTTATCACCATCTTGTTTCTCACTACTGTTTTCACAATTATCGGAAGTATATTTTTTTAGTAAGTTTTCAAATTTAGAAAAATCCGGAACTTCAAATTTTTCGGTAACTATCTTTTTTTCACCAGTTCTGATTTCAATATTTTTCCAAAATAGTTCTCTGAAGTCTTTACTTCCTGGTGACCAAGGAAATTCACGACTATACAAAGTGTATATCTCCGGAATCCATGTTATATTGCTATCAAGCATATTTACTTTTTTCTTAGCATACTTATCCAAGAGTGCCAATTGTTCATCCGTAACAAAATATCCATATAACCAATTCCAATTTAGCAATTTGTCTCTTGCAAAATTATTTCTATCTGTATCTGCATATTTAGTAAGGACCACCCATTGAACTCCATTTGTATCTGTCAGAATTAAATCTTCTTTTTGTAATTCAAAAAATATTGACACTGAATCAATCCATTCATTTTCCTCAACCTTACCATGCGGAAATGTCCTTATGTTTTCTTCTCTCGAAGCTTTAAAGTGTTCTTCAACACATTGAAAAATCGGAGCATCTTGACACAACATAAAATGCTTATTTAACGTAGGATCGAAATCTCTGACATATGGATCCCATGCCCCCTCAAATACCTCTTTCTTTTTTTCAAAACGGTCTGCTTTTGCACAATTGTCAGATACCCGTGCAAGAATATTATACATTGCAATCCATTGATATTTTTTTCCTATACGTTCCAACTTTGCCATATTGTGTCGGTTATAGTTGTACCTTCCTAAATTCTTATCATATTCCCCGAAAAGTTTTTCTTCATATCCGCATTCATGCAATACAAAATAAACCGCATAGTTAAATATCTTTTTGTGTTCAACTTCAAAGGAAGATAATGCCGATTGGAACACATATCGGCCAAAATCACCATACATTCCCATACCTTCAAATTTCATTGAACTAATTATTGAGTATATTCCTCCTTCAAATTTTCCATTTAAATATCCCTGTTCTTCTATCTCTGGTATATCAGCAGAATGATATGGTGGAGTAATTTTATCGCTGTCAAATTTAATTGGCTCACTTGGAAATTCATATACAAATCTTTCAATAATCAGCCTTGCATAATCTCTTAGTAAAATATCCGGATATACTTTCTCGCAATCAAATACTTTGCCATATACATACCCTGCTAACGATTTGAATATTTCTTTATTTACCTGTTTCCGTTTTAAACAGGCTCCCAAAACAATACCATATAATCTTTGAATTATATATGGATCATTAACTCCTTGGAATCTTGTAAGCAAGTATTCACACAACGAAAAATCTTCTTTTAAAATTTCTATCATTGCTTTTGATGTAACATCTCTAAACCACCGATTTGAAGACGACAGGCACCAGCCAAATAATATAAGCAAAAGTTCCTTTTGTTTTATATCTGAAAATTCAAGTTGTTCACCCTTATCATACATATTAATTAGCTGAACAATTCTATCTTGTGAATCCTGCTCTAAGCCATTAATATATCTCGTCCATAAATAATCTCTCTGATTTAGTGGATAATTCAACAAAACTTCATGCAATGCTTCTGCATTTAATGAATGAGTAATCTTAACACTGTTTGAGATAAACATTTCCCATACATTCTCAATTCCGGCGGAATATTTTGAAAACATTACTAATAAATCTTCAACAGTAATCGAAATATTCTTTCTCCATTGAAGTGAATCCACAAAGCTGTCAAACAAATCATTTCTATCATGTCCATTTTCTATTGCATCAATAATACCAATACACTCTTCTTGATATTTTTCTGCATACAAAGCACACGTATTGATAAATAAATCACGATTTCCGTATTTACCTATTTCTCCATCTTTAATAGATAACACATCGTTTATCAAATATTCGATAACCGCATCCTTTGTTTTACATATAGACATAATCTCCTTTGAGCAAAAATAATCATTCATTTGATCATAGGAAAAGTATATTCTCTCTTCTTCAGAATATACATAGCTATGTAAAACATTTTCTCTAATCATTTGTGTAATAAAAGGGCGAGCATTTAAGCCCAAATCATTCCATACCGATAATTGATTAAGTTCTTGCTTGGTAAATACTCTTTTTCCCGTAGTTAATATATATTCTGCAATCCCACTAACAACTGGCGTAACCAAATCCTCTGCTGAATCATACCCTGCCGCTCTTATATTTGTTAATAACACTCGATGAATATTTCTGTTAGCATATTGCAAAATTCTATCATACAATGTTGGCAAATTCACTTCATCACCCTGATATGTTTTACAATATAGTGTCAAAAATAATGGATTTGTAATTCCTGTCGTAAATAAATGTAATGGTGTAAAAGGAATCCCATAATGATCCATAAATTTTCGTGCCGCTTCAATAGAATTTTCATCAAATCCTCTATGCCGGATATGGCATACTTCATATTTATCCATTTTTAAATCTGCAAATAATTGTTTTTTATATTCTTCTCTGAAGGACACTGCAAGACGCACATGTTCCATTTCCTGTATTTTATTAAAAATTGACGGTATTCCATTTTTCCATAATGTTAAATTCCATGTTTCATTCAATGCATCTACAAAAACAGGAACAATACAATTGTTTACGGATCCCCAAACTTCCAAAATATCTATTAATTCTTCAAACGAGTAGTTTATGCGAAGGTTGGACGCAATTTGTTCCTGTATAGGACAGTCATCAAGATAGTCGCCCCCAAGCATAAGCAACGCATATTGCTTTTTCGTTAATAATTCTAACACTTCATTTGCAAATGTATGCGATTTCCCTACTCCTGCTTTTCCCTCCACAAAAAGGAACCTTCCTTGTAAAACTGCCTTTTCAATTTCTTGAATTTGCAGTCCTGATGCAAGTTCTATCAGCGTATACAATTTATCAATCTTATCTTCTATTCGATTCAATTCTTTAGATGAATCGTGACTATTCTTCTCCCGTAACTTCGTCAATAACCTCTCTCTCTGTTCCTTACACTCTGACATTTGTTTCTCAAAATCATCGATATCATCTTTGACAGCCTCTTTTATCCTATTATCCCACTGCAAAACATTCAAAATTGTGTCAGTTCCAATAACTTCTAACTGATTAATTGCTTCTCGGATTTTGTCTTTATATTCAGCATAAGAATCATACTTCCATCCTAACTCATCTACTTTTTTTAACAACGTACTTTTCTTTTCATTAAAATATTGCAATGCTCTATCGTCATGTACAAACAATGAAAGATATAAGGATGCTCTCGTATCTATATTGAATTCGTCATTGTATCTTTCACCTAATTTGCTCAATACTTCCTGTGTATGATTCTCAAGCCATTTTATATTCAAAAAATTTTGGTCAAAATAATATAATCCAAGATATGAATATTTACGTACCATATCCAAAATCGTAACATCCGTAATCGGTTCTAAAGTTATGCCCACCTCCTCAAGTTTCTTTACAATATTTATGTAACTGTCACAGTTAGTCGTAAGTGCCTTATTGCAAAACAAATATACATGTTCCACTTTTCCCTTGTAATACTTAACTATATTTTCAACAGAATCCATAATCTGACTGTAATCTGTTTTTTTTTCAAAGAATTTAGCTTGATAACCTATCCATCTCTCGTTCTTTTCATCATAAATAGGTTCCGCTTCAAGTCCCGGATTGTTGGGATTACAATGTAAATGACGTTGTTTCTTATTTTCTGTAAGAAATTCATTTACAAATAACTGACGACATAAATCTTCAAACTTAAACTGTATTCCTCGTATGTCAATATTGCATGTTAAAAATTGTTCCCATGATATTATTGCCGCCATCATTTGTCCTCCCGTAATTATATTAATCCTTTTTAGGTATTACGATTGCGAACGCAATGCGTTCGCAATCATAACTGTCTATCCTCTTTTATATCAACTTTCCAAGACCCACTTTTATTACTTCCCACACGACTAACAATTCCAACTTCCTTCAGTTTCTTTACCTGTTTTTCAACAGTTCTTCTTGTAACACCAAGCGTGTTCGCAATACTATCTAAAGTGTTTTCCGGTTTCTCAAGCATCAAGCATAAAATATTTGTCGCTGTTTCACCATAATTCTCCCGAACTTCCTCATTTATCCCGAATTTATCCCGAATCCTCTCATTTATCCCGAATTTATCCCGAATCCTCTCATTTATCCCGAATTTATCCCGAATTTTCTCATTCGAAGCGTCATTTTGTAGTGTATCTTCACTGGACGTAGCTGTATTCATACTTTCTTTTGCGATTTCCGTGTTCCGGTACATATTTACTCTAAAGCAACCACCCATTTCAATAAGTTCCGGTTCTCGCAATCCTGCCTTTTTACAATTTTCAAATAATCTCGGAATACCACTTCCCCACTGTTCTACTACCTTCATATAAGCAAGGGCACTAACAATTCCTCGATTTCTTGGTCGGCTGTAACCATTTTTCAATTCTTCGATTGTCAAGCCTCCAATAAGCATTCCCGGCGAAGTAATTTCCAATCTATCGTCATACAATGCCACTTGCACTTTACCTGGATCTAAATATGATCTGTGGCTAACTGCATTTGCAATCAACTCTCGAATGCTATCTATCGGAAGTTCATACACATCCCTACGGTACAAACCGCCAAATTCTGCACCCATACGAATATTTCTAAGAACAAACTGATATGCTTCATCAATCTGTTCACACAAAGTTCCGCCATATTCCTTTTTATCAACAAATGTGGCTCTAGTCGTTCCTTTGAATACTCCACACTGCACAGATGCTTCCTGCAAATCATTTTGGTTTAAAAGCATATATCCATTTGTCGGAACCATCTTTCCATCCTGTTCTTGTAATAATCCCCAAGAAAGAAGTTGATTTTTCGTTACCTTCTTTACGTTTTGTTTTTCTTCCGGTGTCAGGCATCTGCTTAGGGCATACTTATACATGGTATCACAAGCCTTCTCGATTTCTTCCTCTGTCACGTTTTCTCCTACAGCAATCATTCGGTCATAACTTCGATTTGCACCTTCAAGTTCCAGTTCTTTAATAACATAATCGTCTGCTAATCTTGTAGAACCTGGCACTCTAATATAAACACCTTCCGTTTTTCCATCTACCTTCAGATAATATGGTCTTCGTTTACCCGGATACACCTGCACAATGATAATTGTCTTTTCCTCTATGGTTTGATATTTAATATCAAAATCAATCAAAGGTTCACAACTATCCACAATAGCATTTGAAATACTATCCGCCACTTCAAACACCTTGTCCTTCGGAATTCCAGTTACTTTCCATGTGTTATTCTCTACACCAAACACTAACAATCCACCTGCACAATTTGCAAAAGCAACAGCCGTCTTTGTAAATTTCTTGGTATTAGCAGGCACATTCTCTTTATATTCAACTTCCTTTGATTCTCCGTTCAAAATTTCCTCTACAGTCATTCTGAGAACCCCCATTTATTTAAATTTTCCAGTAGTATTAGCAACAAATTTTTCAAAAGTTTTTTCCTTCTTGGCCTTTTCTTTTTCAGCTAAAACATCATCCAATATCAATTCAATTCATGTTCTAATACAAGGGAACATATTTTGAACTGATTGTTCATCAAAGATATTCATTCGAATAATGCCCGTATCTTCTCGAACTTCACAATTAGTATACTCAAATACTCTATTTAATTCACAATTTATACGAATAACAATCAATATTGTTATTCGTATATTCGCTCTTAGAAAGGTACTTCTGCATTTCATTTAAATCTTCGACTGATATATCAACTGCATCATAAAGTCCCTTGTTAACTAACAAATCCTCGATTTTATCCATAATATTGCCTCCTTCTATTATTCTTCCCTATTTCTTCCTGTATTCAGGTAAATTACCCCATCTTCTACTATCAAGAAAATACATCCGAATGTATGACTCACACGCTTATTTTTCATTATTAAAATTCACAATATCTTCATTATCAAAAAGTCTTCCTTTGAATTCGATTACTTTTTTATTTTTCATATCAAAATCATTTATTGAAGCAATTATAATTTGATGTTGCCCATAGTCTCTCTGTAAAATCCTAAGCATATCTTGTATCGTACTCAATTTAACTTCCCTGCCACTTGGCGAATCCAATAAAATAGGCAGTATTAAACCCGTTTTTTCTCTTATCAGCTTTATGTATGCAAGTTTAAACGAAAATACTATCTTATGCAGTATAGTGCCAGAAAGTGACTTCAAATCATTTGTAAAAATATAATCCTTTTGTGGTGCAACATAAGTTTCACTGACTCCAAATTCTTGAGCATATGTACTGATACACTTATGAAGTGCTTCCACTATATCATTATCAGATTTTGTTAATCTCCGAATTTCTTCTTGAAGTTTCTTCCGTTCCAACTTAAGCTTATCTATCACTTTTTGAGTTGCAATTGCATCTACATGAATTTTACTTATGTCAGCATCAAACTCTTCTATCACCGTTTGAACCTTCACTATTGTTTGCTCTTTCTTCTTTTGTGCCTCTAAAGTTACAATTTTTCTGTTTATCTGTGCTATTTCTGCCGCAAGCATTTCTCTTCTGGCTACTAAAAAATCATTATTGTCTGCAAAACCTAAAAGTGTTTCTTGGGTAACCGGAATTTCCTCCCCATCTTTACCCTGAACAATAAGTTTCATCTCAGCAATATATTCTGCAAGCAGCTTGTTTTTTCTAAGTATGTTTTTAATCTGTTTTAATTCTGCATCAACCGGTGCCATTTCGGTTCTTAGAATTTCAATATCACGCTCTATAATTTCATCCGTAGAATCAAAAACAAGATTTTCTCCAACTTCATTGATTTCTTGTTGATATTGTGCTACCGAATGCATATATTCATACTTTTTCAACTCACGTTTCACTCCTTCTAACTGCTGCAGTTCACGTGAACAATCTTTTTCAGCTAATCCACGAACCAATGCCTCGATATTGAACCCTATACTTCCTATTACCTTTCCCCTGTTAAGTAGCGTCCACCCTTTTTCTTGATCCATATAAAATGCACCAAGCAAATTATCCAAGACATCTATGTTTGTGCATCCAGTAAGAATTTGTTGGATCTCATGAAAATCTGTCGGGAGCGAATACCCTTGCTCTGTCTCTCCGTCATCAATAGAAAGATATGATGCATGCCGGTATATTTTGAATTGCTTTCCAGCATTTTCAACTGTAAGCCAGAACTCCATATCCTCGAACTTAATACCCTTTGTACTAGGTATAGGATATCCGGCAGCATATAAAATCGAGCGCATAAAAGTTGTTTTCCCAGAACTGTTTGCCTGACTATAAATCATATTAACCAGTCTGGAAAATGTCACCTTCTTCTCTAAGAATCCTTCTTTTAAGGTAATCTCTACAAATTTCATAAGTTCACGCCCCTTTTGATATCATTGATGCATCGACGTTGTGTAAGAATTCTATACAAAATAATTTTAATCAGAGACTCCTTTGTCTCCGAATCAGCATTTACATTTTCAATGGCAAATAAATAATCTTTCCAATTATCTGTCACAAAACTCTTCGGTGATTTTTTAGACCTATTATGATCTGTAATCACCTTGGTAAAAAACTCATATAACATCGTTTGCTGATTAATAATAGCTCTATATTTCCTTTCAATTTCAAGGCACTCGTCATCATCAAAATCTTTCTTATAATCATTTGCCGCTGTCTGGTCAACTAAGAGCACAATGAGTGGCCATATCATCTGCTTTTTATCAATTGAAACCGCCGTGTCTGGCTGCGTAGCATTTTGGAAGAAATCTCTTTGCCATATATGTAATATTTCTGAACTTATTCCTTCTGAAGGAATTCCAAATTCCATAAGACGTTCTCCCACACATGCCTGTATTTCTTTGTAACGATTTTTAAGATCTCTACCATAAAACGGTATAACACGTACATCCATCAACGATGTATCCAAATGACTATACCCCTTATCTGCCAAAATATTCTGTACCTTTTTTTGACAACTATCCGGTAATTCATCAAAATACAAATGTGTTCTTCCAGTGAATGCCCACATTGTTTTTTGATTATTAAATGGATTTGGTGAATTCGTTGTGTATGTAAACAGGCTGCCATCGCCATTTTGAGAGTCTAAATTCAACGTCTCCAGTGCTGCTGTTAGCTTTTCATTGATATTTGAAAAATCATCCTGCTTTATCACTGATTTGACTTGAGAATATATCTTTGTTTTATCTTTCAAAGTAATCTCTATATCTTCGTCAGCACCTTCCACTCGAACCTTATCTGCCTCTCTGATATTATCAAGCATAAGAAGTATTGCTGCATTTGCTTGAAAATCCCAACCAAAAGCAGATGGCGATGCGTTTCTGTCTCCCATACCTATAATCCTCCTACCTTATTTTTACAACTACTACATTCTCTTCACAACGTTTATTCCGCAACGATTTTATCCAGTAATTTGTATAGTTCCTGCACTTCATCCGCTGTCAGCGTTATTCCTTTTCCCATTTTCTCATGGTTCGGCGACCAGTCACGCAAATCATATTTTGCTTCCGCACCGTTCCAAGAAATAAGATTCAGCTCCTTAGTCCAGCCTTTTGCACTTTCAGAAAGTACACCTAATTCTTCTTTGATTTCAAATTTAATGTCTGCCATTATAATTCCTCCTAATATCGTGCTTCTATAATTTTTTGTTCTTCCAACGACACTTCATACAATTCATAAACCAAATCGTTCAATTCATCTTCTATGCCTTTGTTGTTTGGTTCTTCTAATAATTTGATAACCAACTTCTCAATAGCATCAAAAACATCCGTATCTTCTGCAATTTTAACAGGAATGTTGTCAACTTCATATCCGTTTACATTACTATTAGTACTTAACTTAGCAAAATACCAATTCAGCAGGTGTGAATTAAGCAAACCTAAAAAGTAAAAACTTTTTTCTCCACACAGTAGATAATTTACTGAATTTGCACAGTAAATCCCCTCATCGGCAAGTGTCATCTTCAAACGATATTTTTCATTTACCCCTGTTATTCCTTGCATCACTATACGCTTTTCTAAATGGTGTCTGCTTCTCGGCGTATTGTTTTCTTGCAGATATAATTCATCATCCAAATACAAAATATCTCCTTGACTGATATTATCTGTAAGATAATATTTTTGTACTTGTGCTCCTCTCAGCATTCTTGTATATGTGTTTTCCAAATGCACATATTTCTTATTTAGGGATAAATCTATTTCGCCAGTATAACATTTAGAAAAGTCACTCATACGATTGCTTCCCCTGCACACCTTTAATAAAATATCATATTCTTTGGGTGTCATAAGTGGAATTGTAAGTGAATTATTATCTATCAACCCTATATCTTCTCGTGTCATCCATGTCTTAGGACTTGACAAATCCACATACCTATCCGTGCTAATTCTCATAGGAAATTTTGTGTCCGGTTTTACCTTTGTCTTTGAAGCTCCCAATATGCAGACTGACATTTTCGCCGATTTAAACACTCTTTTGTTTTCATTGTCTCTTTCAGGAAATGCTTCTAAATAATCAATTTTATTTTCATCCAATGTAAATTTCCGTAAACTTGAAGCACTTAAATCACACATATATGCCATAGGAAAAATCAATGACAAATGTCCATCTTTTCTCAATAGATCAAACGATTTACAAATGAATAATCTAAATACATTTATCATACCTCCTTTGGCTGGCTGATATATAGTATTATTCTTATAACATTTTAGCTCGTATTCATCTGCCATTATACTCGTATTTTGATTCTGCTTTTTATTCAAAAGACCATACGGTGGATTTCCTATAACTGCATCAAATCCTCCATTTCCCCGAAATACTTTTGGAAAATATAACTGCCATAAAATAAATGGCTTAGATGCTTCATCTAATGTTTCATAATAAGCATCTACCAATTCAGGATTTCCCTGCAACTGTTCCAAAATTATCTCATCATATATATGCTGAATTTCCGCTTTGATTTCTTCCTTGTCATTATGCTCTTTGGTAAAGAACAATTTATCCTGTAATTCAATCAGTTTTTTCAGCATTACATCTACGCCACTTTGAAACATCGTCTGCTGACTATTTACAGATACATTATTTAACAATACGCTCTCTGTAATCAGCTTATTTCCCTTAAATTCGTCTATCAGACTATTTCCGCAAATAATATTACAATCCAAGTTCGGAAGCTGGCGTGGCTTTGAATGTGCATCAAAGTCACCGTTTCCTGCGTTATCCGTTATCTCATCATCAATAACAATAGATAGCCACAAACGCAGTTTTGCTATATCCACCGCACTCGGTTCTATATCACAGGCAAAGATACAATTTTTAATTGTATTTACTTTCAAATCATACGGCTTTCTTTCATACGCATAAAAACTTTTTTTTTGGAATCCATTCATTTCGATTGCAAGGTATTCCGTCAACACCTGACGAGCCTTTACAATTTCATTCAGCATACCAAGAGGGAATGCTCCCGAACCAACCGCCAAATCTGCTACTTTTACATTTGCAAGTAAATCATCCAGTTCTTTTAATCGGTTTACACCTTTTTTGAAACTGAATATTTCTTCGGAAATCAGCATTTCCTTTTCCTTGTCAATTACATAATGCGTCTTTCCGCTGGCATCCGTAACCTTTAATGTCTTAATGGTATCTTCATCACGCAGATATTCGCCATAAAGAATAAAATCCCTTATTGCATCTTCTGTAATTCCAGTTTTGCTTACCAAGTGATTGATGAGCGTTTCCTGACACATATAATGCACAATCTCACGAGGGGTATAAAATGCCCCTTTGGATTTTCTGTCTTTTACATCCAGAAGATTTTCAAATACTTTACCCAGCATCTCAGGATCAATAGCAACTTCACGCTCCATAGGTTCATCTTCATTCATTGTAAAGTTGTATCGATCAAAAATATCTAAGATACCGTCTGCATCCCTGCCCTTTTCTTCTGCATTAGAAAAAATATCATTCGGAATGTTAAAATTATTATTTTCCCATTCGTAGTTATCCAACTGTTCAAACAAGCCACCATTCAGAAACGGAATCCGTCTATGAAGCGGTGGGAAGAATCCGTTTTCTCCACGGTTTACATTTAAGCCTGTATAAAACAACGGCTCTAAATAATCATCAAAATAATTTTTGCCAGCAGATTTACAACCCTCGAAGATTTTACGCATAAAGTCTTTCGGTCCTGTTCCCCACGGCTTTCCTTTTACAATGCCAGCTAAAAATTCTTCATCTTCATCTGACAACTGTTTCAACTTATCAAATACAATTCTATATGTACCGTCTTGCTGTTGTGCATAAACACTTCCTACAATATCCCTTGATTTCTGACCTCTGGCAAAGAACGCATTTTTATAGTCCTTTTCTGTCATTACAACAGGAATTGCATCTACGCCCAGCCAGCCTTTTTTCTGAATGAAATACAGGAATACTATCTGCCCTAACAATTTCTTTGCAAACTGTTCACTTGTAAAGTGCCTGATTTCTGCTTCCTGCATAAATTCAGTATTTGCTTCCAGATATTCCCTAAGTTCATGATATTTTTCGCAATACTGCTGGAAAAATTCATTTGTTACTTTTTCAACACTAAATGCTTCTTCCAATTCATCAATGTCTGGGTTATTATCATCATCCCTGAATATCGGGAACAATCTCTGCTTCGCAGTATTGCAAGGCTCTCCCTTACCTACCAGATAGGAATACCGTCTGGCAGGAGTTAATTTTTCTGTGACTTTTCCCTTTGAAAATTCATAGTCCAGTCTAATAAATGACAAACGCCACTTCTCAGGTTCTTCTGGCGTATAGAACGCAACCAATGCACCAGCACACATTCCTTTTTCCAGAAGTGTTTTTACAAAGTTTCTCTGCATGGTTCTTGCACGCTCTACACTATCCCCGCTTCTAAGTGCAACAGAAAAAATTGCAATCTTATTTCCGTCATTCCCCATATAATTGCCGATATGATAATATCCTGCAATATAACTGTAAAAATTATTTGATACAAATTGTGTTGTATTTGGTGCTACCAATTCCACGTGGTTTAGTAATTCCTGCACAAACCTGACAAAATCATTATTGTTATATGCACTTGTCAGAACCGATTCAAATATTTCAGATTTCCTACTCATTTGTTACGCCTCCTTCATATAGCAAGATAAAATCACTTGCTTTTCGCCATCCTGTTTTAATTTCTGTTGCTTTCTGCCCTCAAAATATTTTTCATCAACCTGTTCCACGATTTTATAATAGGCTTCTACGCCGTCCTCCACATTCTTTATACTTTTCAGTATATTCTTTGTGTCGGCGGCTGGAATATCGCCGTTTTCCCAAACTTCAATCATCCGTTTTATCTTTTCTTCCTGTTCATCTGTAAATGTCTTAATTGTCATAAGCAAGGCTTTCAGATAGCGAATAATCTTCTGGTCGTTTGCACCCACAGCTACACGCCCTGTCGTAATCACTTTTTCTTCCGTTTGGGATATATCAAACGCTTCATTATTTGCATCATAGTGTGCAAAATAATTCTGCCCCACACTAATCTTTTCTTCGTCAGGCTCACACTTCAAATAACCGACTGCATCCATAAAGGAAATCTGTTTTGTATCGCCTTGTCCTGCCACAAAAAATGTTTTCATATATCCCTTGCGAATAAATGATAATGTAGCTTCATCCGTTATCTTGTCCGAATACCGCCCTGTTTTTGCTTTCTTCGGCAACCGTTTAATCTTTTCAAACAATTCCGTATCATTATCCCGAATCTGACGGATAACTGCCAGATATGCCAGCTCTGGGTTCGAGCTTTCCTCATCTTCTGCCAAATCCTTATTCAAATCCTGAAACAGTTTTTGTGAGCTGACTTCTTCTTCATCTGACAGATATTTGAAATCTTCGCCCAGCGTATCATGAAATGCCTGCAATTTTTCAATAATTCTATCCTTTAATGGTAAATGCTTGCTTGTTGCAGATGTCGGGAAGAAATTAAATACATAAATTTCTTCATATTCACTACCGACACGGTTAATTCGACCTACTCGTTGCATAATTCTGGTCGGATTCCATGGCAAATCATAGTTAATCAATGCGTTTGCCCTATGTAAGTTGATACCCTCTGCCAGTACATCCGTAGTAATCAATACATCATACTGGTTATTTCCATTTTCTGCATACTTCGGATTGAAGCTATCTTCAATTACCGATTTTAACACCAAACTGCTTGAGCCAGTATACGCAATAACCCTATCGCCAAAGAGGTCTTTCAATTCCCCAGCCAGATATTCTGCGGTTTCCTTTGATTCTGTAAAAATAATTTTCTTGTTTCCAACTAACTTATCATTACTTTTTAATTCATCCTTAAACTGAATGAGTTTCGGATCGTCTGTAATGGTTTTCCACATATCATGTAAATATTGCAGTTTTGCTAAATCCCAGCGTAAATCCTTAATAAATTTCTCGTCAAATTCTTCTGACTTGAAGTGCATTACCGCTTCGGTTTCCACTAAATCCATAAGTTTTTCATCATCGCCACTATCCAGCAAATCATAAACATCTACCTTTTTGCTGATATACACTTCGCCCTGTTCGTACATATCAATAAACTTCTCGTAGGATTCTAAAAATCTGCCAAGCGTTTTTTTGAAAGCAAAGAAACTACTTTCTAAACGCTTAACCAATATGGATTTCATAAATCCTCCCATATTATGTTGTGCTGTTAAAAGGGAAGCATATTTTTTTGTATCTTTTAAATATACCAGCGGTTTATATCTGGAATACTTGAAATTTTTAATGGTATCTACGGTTTCATTAAATACGGTATTTGTATCTTCATCAAACACATACGCTATCGGTTCAGGTGTTCCGAGCTTCGGAAATGTCAATCCCTGTCTGGCAAGGTCATCCGCATAATATTCAATGATTTCGCCTCTGGTTCTACGAATCATTATGTGGCGTAAAATCTTATCCCTGATTTCTTCCGAGTTTGCACGAACCGCATCCAGATACATTTGTGTACCTTTTGTCAGCTTCTTTTCCTTAGAACGCAATTCCCTGAAAAATGCTTCAAGGTCTTTCAATCCAACGATTGTACTATCATGCTTCGGCTGGAATAAATAAATCTGGTTTTCTATATCGCTGGAATAGTTGTTAATCGGAGTTGCCGATATAAGTACCACTTTTTTACCGTAACATATCTTATGTAGACTGGAAAAACTTTCTGTTCCCTGATTACGGAAGCGGTGTGCTTCATCAATAAATACATAAGAATACTTATCTACTCCCTTTTCCAATATTGCATCTAATTTTCCTAATGACTGCACTTCGGCAGCCACATCAAATTCCAGCAATACTTCTTTCCAGTAGTCCACAAGAACAGGCGGACAGATAACCAGCTTTTTACCTTTTTTCAGGCTCTTTGCCAGCATAGCACAAATATATGTCTTTCCAAGACCTACTACATCAGATACAAATACGCCGTTATAAGTTTCCAGAATCTTTCTCGCCTGCACCACAGCATCAAGCTGGTACTGCAAACGCATATATCCGTCAGGCAATAAGTTATCAGCCAAAAGGTCTTTATCAGAGTTAATTTCTTCCCTGAAAAATTCATACAATGTCTTTAAATATATTTCATACGGTGTAATATCGTTTCTAATCCATGTTCTATGTTCTACTGCTTCTATGTAATCTTTGGTTACAGGAACACCCTTTTCCCACAGCTCCTCGAATTTTTCAAGAGCAAACTTCACATCCCTGCTGTCTTTCAGTTCTACATTAAATTCCAGATTATTCTGCAATCCTGCTTCGGAAAAGTTACTTGATCCTGTAATAACACTTCCGTATGTATCTGGCACACGCTCCATATCCTTACGCATAATATAAACCTTTGCGTGAATCGGTGCTTCCATATACATACGCAGTTCCAGCTTACCATTCTTTAACCAATCAACGAAAGTGCGGACACCCTGCTCGATTTCAGAAGTAGGCTCTGCTTCTTCAAATTCCGTTTCCACGGATTCCCCAAAGGCTTCCTTTGCCTGTTTGGTTGTCGGCGAATCATACGCTAATTCCATATTCGCTTTGTCAATAATTTTAACCGTATATTTATCTACATTCAGACCTACCAATATACGAATCTTCTCAACGGATTCCATAGACTGATACATCTTAAAAAATCCACTGGTTCTAAAATATCCCACCAAAATATCAAAAAACTGCGTATTGCTTTTCAAAATATTACTGAACCTACTGTATAAATCTCTGTCGGGTTCATTTGTAAAAAAAGTCAGGTCATTATTTACCATACCCCATCCCTCCGCATCTTTCGCTTTTTTATTATTCTATTTGATTAGGTGTCCTATAAAACTCTCTGCTATTCTTCTGTTATAATTTCCATAATATCATCTAAGGAACACCCCAGCTCTACACAAATCCTCGTTAAAACTTCCACCCTTACATCTTCATTTCTTCCAAGCTTTGCCATAGCATTAGTACTTATCTTTGCCCTTTCACAAAGCTGTGTTTTATTCATTCCTCGGTCAATCAGTATCTTCCATAGTTTGTTATAACTTACAGCCATTCTACACCTCCTATGCCTGTCAAATAACCATTTCAAACTACCTATAATTTTATCACAAGCCTTTTCATGTCGCAAGAATATCTTGCAAACTTCAAGCGTGTTTTAAAAGCAAAATTTGGTAGTGAAAGTAACTATTTTATTTATTACTGTAATGTCTGAATCAGAATTCACAGTTCTAGTTTTCAATACTAGCTTCTAGTTCACCCCCCTGCAAAATTTCCCCTTGAGGATCAGAAAGTTAGTATTAAAATGACTTGTATAATATGCCTATATATCCCGAATCACCACATAGGTCAGACCCGAATGGTGGGTCTGACATGCATAAGCATCTCACCTCTTTCTTTCCTGTTCCCTGTTCCACTGATAACCACTAGCATCCGTTCTGCTCTCTCTTAAAACAGCCTCTTCCAATCTCATAAATTCATCTAGCATATCCGACGAATAACGGTAATTGATACCGAGTTCTTTCATCTTCTCCGTAAATAACCGGATAGATTCATCTGTGTTATCCGAAGTAATGCCAATCCATTCTGATTTCTCTTTATCCGTAAGAGATTCGTAAAATTCTCTTGTCATCTCCGGTTCCGGCAACTGCGTATCTTCTATTGCTTCATAGAATTCTGGTTCGGAATTTGCAACCGTATCTTCAATCTCAGTTAATACCTCTCCATAGTTCTGAATACCAACAGATTCCACTACATCCGCATTCTCAATCTGCTCATCCACAATCTCCGAATCAACCTCATTTTGAACTGCGCTATCTTCAATCGCAGAATATACATCTTCTTCAACCACTTCCTGTTTCTCCATCTTCGGTAAATCTGTCAGATACAGATTCTCGATATCCAAATCATCCGGCACTTCAAGGCACGCATAGAGATTCTGTTTTAGGCACCTTTCCGCCACATTCTTCTCATTCTTCGTCTCTTTCCGTTCTGCCTTCAGTTCATCTAGCTTTTTCCGATACTCTGCCTCATGAAACAGAAATGCAGCCGCATCGCCGTCCTTTTCATACTGGTATTTTTTCTGTGCGTGCTCCTTATACAATTCCTTTTTACAGGCATCAATCTCTGCTACTTTTTTCTCTGCGGCTCTCTGTGCATTGAATACATCCGCCCAGCTATTGATGTTCTTCCTACACAGAAACAGATACTCTTCCTGTAGCTTATGCATCTGCTCCAAATCTTCCTTGTATCTGGTGTAGTGATAGCGGAATCTGTATTTTTGCACCACATGTAAACGATACACCTTCGCATAGTATTTCTTCTGTAAATCAGATTTCGGCTTATATCTGAGTGCCAGTCCATTACCGTAAATCTTCGGTTCTGTATAATCACCAAAATACTTTTCCTCTGTAAAATACTCTTCCAGTTTTTCTTTCGAAAACTCTTCATCAATGGTGTCAAGTCTGCGACTGCGTTTCATCTTCCCTGCCTTTACGGAAATATGGACACCGGATTTCACTTCATATCCCAACTCTTCCATAAAATATAAAAACTCGTCTACACTCTTTGCCCGGCTTCGGCAGTATCTCATATCGGCTTCCACCACATCACTCCAGCTCTGTTCCTTTTCCCATTCCTTTCGGTTCATATTGACAGGCTCCTTACTGTACTCTGCCGGAACGATGGAAAGTCCGTATTCCTCACAAAGTTTATTGGTAATCGGCTGTATGATATCTTTCCAATCACCTTTTTTATAGTCATACTTTCTGCCCGTAATCATATTGACACTGTTAAAAACCAGATGACCATGAAGGTGGTTCTTATCGTTATGGACGGCATAAACTGCCTCATACTCTCCACAAAGAAATTCCTCTGCAAATCTCCTGATAATCTCAAACATCTGCATCTCATTACCTTCCCCCGGCTCCAGGGAAATGACAAAATGATACCCCTGCCTGCCACCGGTCTTTCCGAACATTTCCTTTGTCTGTATCATCTGCTCAAAAGAAAAATCCGGCAGACAGTTAATACTGCCAACCAGATTTCCATTATCCGTCTTTATTTCATTACAGATATATTCCAGTGCATTTTTAAGATGCACTGATGCCACACCTTTCTTTGGTGCGTTTATATGCATAAGCTTCGTAATTGCCATTCTACCACCACCTTTCCATTAACTGTTGCAATAACTTCTTAATGTCCCCCAGCTCAAACATCAGCCGGAATACATCTGAATTATCTATCCGTTTATTCTCGTTACACCGCTTTGCCATCTGGTTAATATTCGTTGCAATACCGCTGATCTGACGAATCAGATTTCTTCTGTCCTCTGCATGAGTTGCATCCACCCCGCCATGAAGTATCAGCTCCCTCACATATTTGCTTTCATTCATTCCTGCCGCCTCTGCACCCTCGGACAGCTTCTGTAATTCATACTCCGAAAGACGGAAGGTACGATTCTGCCGCACAATCGCCTTTTTCTTTCTTAGCTGTTTCTCCATAATAAAAATCCTCCAATCCATTAAAATCTTTCAGACACTTTTTGCAAGATACGGAAAACGCAATGCATTTTCCATCTTGTTAGGGAGCGCCCTAAGACCCCCGAAAAAATATCTCTATAAAGTACAAAAAACTGCCCCTCATCTTTGCCTAAGGCAAAAAATCAGAACAGTTTACTACACCCACGGGGCTATATTATTCCATAAAAATGGCTACACCTTTCCTTCTTCCTTACCGTCGTAAACGGCTACGGATAAAGGGGAAAGTATAGCCATATCACATCACTAACATCCGTTTTCAGCTACATTCCAAAGCTGAAATCTAACAGGTCATTCTCCTCCGGTTCTTCCGGAAGCAGATTTTCTTCTGCTGTTTTTCCGATTTTGGGAGGAACTTCTGTCACCTGCGTCCCGGTAGAAGTCATCTCAAAAGCACCAACTGTCAGATTCATTCCCGATGCCATCACCACATTCCCAATCAAAGCTGGAATATTGGCAAGCACTTTTTTCTCCACCGCTTCCACAATTCTGTCTGCAAAGGCATCTTCCTTTTCCCTGCTTTCCAGATAGGGATCGTTTTGCTCTGCCAGATGTCTCTCATAATAATCATTGATGGCAGCTACCACAAAAGCATTCTTAGACTTAAAATCCTTTTCCACTTCTGCAGAGTGCAGACGTTCCCACGCCTGCACCGCTGCATCATCGCCCATGCTGAAACGGATGTTATGATTCCTGCACTGCTTTGTCATACAAGGTCACCTACCTTCCTGCCCTTTCCTGATGTCTCATAATCATATAGCAGTAATACTCATATCCTTTGGCATTCGCCTTGATGTCATGGTTAAACATGGTGGTATCCGGATTGTATTTTCCAAACTGTTCCACCAGCCTTGCACCACCGCCCATGAAATACACCTTCATCAACTTTTCATTGAACTCATGGTCACGAAGCTTCTGGAAAATCTCATCCGTATATCCTTCAATTGCTTTTCGGATAATTCCGGCATAAGACTCAGGCAAATCAATCTCTCCCGTTCTAAGGATATTCTCCACCACATCCTCCATCAGATTATCTCCCGTTGCATCCTGTACCATATTGATAATCCGCTGGTAACACTGAAACACACCCAGTTTTTCTGTCCATGCTTTACTTTCCATCGGTCTGCCATTATTCAGATACATCAGGTTCATGGTTCCGTTTCCAATATCCGCAAGCAAGGTGATTCCTTAAATTCCTTCAAATTCTCACTGACTGCTGCATAACACTGTGGCATAACCGTACAGCCTGCAATCGTGAGGCAATAAAGACGTTCTTTATAATAAATCTCCACATAGGCGTTTTTCATAAGATACTTCTTAAAATCTTCCCTCTGTGCCTGCACCCATTTGAGCGGTAGTCCAACGGCAAAATGAATTCGTACCCTGTTCACCTTTTCCTTCATGCCCCTTGCTTCCAGCTCCTTTGCAACCGCCGCAAGTGTCAGAATATAATTATCCTCATCCTGCTGCTTGTCGGACACAAAACCCTTGTGCCCTTCCCCGATTACATAGTAGGCTCCCTCATATTCAATGAAATTCCTGCTAAGTACCGGCTTGGAATCGCACTTCATAATTGCTGTCTTAAAACAGGTTCTGGCTGTTTTGGTATTTCCATAGCCATTGTCAATTCCAATAATCATGCTTCCGTTCATGCTGTATTCTCTAATTGTTTCTCTCATAAAATCCTCTCTTTCTCTGACAACATCCGTGTCAGCCACAAAATCTGTATTATAGTTACTGCTGCGGGCAGGAACCACCCTGCCCAAATCCCTCCTAGTGAAATCTGTAAACGACTGTCTCATACACTTCCTCCTCTGCAATCTGCTTTGCCTGCTCCCTCAATTTCCACATCTCCATCATAGAATTCGAATTAACCAGCTTATGCTTTTTCAGATACTTCTCTGAAATACTGTCTAACATCTCATAGGCTTCCTCATTGACCTCTGCCGCTTTGCTATAAAGCTGTCCCATTCTGATATGGTGTCGGTATCTGTCCGGATAGGTTTCTTTCATATAAGAAGTCCATAGTAGTCCATACTTACCAACCGTAATCTGTTCCGGCTCCTGCTCCATCGAAAGATTCGGATACAACAATCCATCTTTCTCGAAATAAGTTCCGCCCATCTGCTCAAATAGTGATAAATCCTTTGTTTCCCTGCTCATCTTGCATTACCTCTCTTTCTGCTTTTCTCTGCCACATCAAGCTGTTGCTGGCTTTCATGCCATTCCTTCACAAGCTTCTCAATCAGTTCCACCTTCTGCTTTGGTGTATAGTCTGATGGAAAATACTGCGATAATTTGTCTGCTCGTATCTTAATCTGCTCCCTCTGGTTTGGCTTTTCCTCTTCCAAAATCTCATACATTGCATCCATATCAAGAACACCGGACTGACTGATTCGCTTCATCCGGTTTGCCTGCGACAAAGATGGCGTACACTGTTCCAAATCCATGACCGCATGAAGTTCATACTGTTCTTCCTCTGTCAGATAAGACAGTTCCACCGCAATCGTAAAAGCTATCTTTTCCTCATCTACCATTTGCAGTATCTTCGGAATCAGATGGGTAAGCCGTATATACCGCTTAATCTGTGCCACACTTTCACCCACCTGCTTTGCCAGCAGCTCATTACTTCTCTCCAACTTCGGTCCAACTTGAGCCGAAGTGATGTCCGTTTTTCTTCCCTGTCTGTTCATAGCTTCCAGCTTCATACGATAAGCATAAGCCTTCTCACTTGGTTTTAAGTTCTCTCGCTGCAAATTAGAATCTACCATCGCCACTATCGCCTGATCATCATCCAATTCTCTTATAACTGCC
>CATZVV010000005.1 GCA_958425285.1 uncultured Lachnoclostridium sp.
AGTATTAGGCGTGGCCTGCCAGATGGTGCCCTATTTCTGCGTGGCGCATATTGTTACGCTGATGCTGGCTGGGGAGCAGAATTTTTCCTTCTATGTGACCGCTAGCATTATTGCATTATGCGGCTATTTGGGGAAAGTGCTGTTTTCCTGCCTTTCTACAACGGTTTCCCACACGGCGACTTATTACACGCTACGCGACTTGAGGGAGAATATCACAGTAAAACTGGTTCATGTCCCGATGGGAACGGTTTTGGATACTCCGTCTGGTCAGTATAAAACAACGATTGTAGACCGTGTAGAGGGAATGGAACCGACCTTTGCGCACCTGATTCCGGAAATGACTGCAAATGTTCTGATACCACTTGTGATTGTTGTGTACCTGTTTATTCTGGATTGGCGCATGGCGCTTTTGTCTCTTGTTACTCTGGTGATGGGGCTTGTTGTTATGTCCGCCGGTATGAAGAACTATCCCGTTAAATGGGAAGGTGCGGTAAAAGCCGGAAAACAGATGGCAGATGCCATTGTAGAGTATATTGGAGGTATTGAGGTGGTTAAAGCATTTAGTCAATCCGCCGGTTCCTACAAAAAGTATTCCGATGCAGTAAACTATAACGCCAACTACTATGTGGATTGGATGAGAGAAAACCAGAAAACTATGAGTGCCTACAATGCCATTCTGCCCTCAGTGCTAATCTGTGTGCTGCCTTGCGGTTTTGCGTTCTGGCTTTCTGGTAGTCTGGAACTTTCTACTTTTCTTTCTATTATAATTTTCTCGCTGGGGCTGGTTGGACCAATTATCGCAGCCTTTACTTTTACAGATGATTTGGCAGTACTGGGGACAAATGTGGAAGAAATCAGCCGGCTTTTGAACGCCGAAGAACTGAACCATAAGGACACGCCGGTTAAGCTGGAAGATACCGGTATTGTTTTCGGACATGTGTCTTTTTCCTATGACGGTATAACAGAAGTTCTGCATGATGTGAACCTTGCCATTCAGCCCGGGACCATGACAGCCCTTGTAGGACCATCTGGATCCGGAAAATCTACGGTGGCGAAGCTCATTGCCGGATATTGGGATGTTACATCCGGCAGTATTACACTCGGAGACCACGAGATGAAGGATATACCGCTGTCTGAAATTGCAGATCAGATTTCCTATGTATCCCAAGACAATTACCTGTTTAATCGTAGCATCCGGGAGAATATCCGCATGGGAAGACCCAGTGCTACAGATGCGGAGGTGGAACAGGCTGCCAGACAAAGCGGCTGTGACGCCTTTATCCGCCGGCTGGATAACAGCTATGATACGGTTGTCGGTAGTGCTGGTTCCCACCTTTCCGGCGGCGAGCGCCAGCGGATTGCCATCGCCCGTGCCATGCTAAAAAACGCGCCGGTTGTCATTTTAGATGAGGCCACTGCCTACATTGACCCCGAAAATGAGGCGCTGGTACAGAAAGCCATTTCCGCTTTGACTATCGGCAAGACCCTGATTGTGATTGCACACCGGCTGTCTACCATTGTTGACGCAGACAACATTGTTGTGGTAAAGGATGGAACTGTCCGCGCACAAGGTACGCATGAGAAACTGCTGGAAACCTGCCCCCTCTACCGGGATATGTGGCAGGCGCATATCGGCGCGAAGGACCAGATGTAAGGGGGATGTCAGATGTATGGAACATTGAAAAAAATTTTTGCTTTTGCAGGCAGCAAGAAGAGGCTGCTAAAAAAATCTCTATTGTTTGCATTCCTGTCTGGGCTGTTTTCAGCCCTGCAGTTTGCCGCCCTCTTTGTGGTAATAGGTGCGCTAGTATCTAACAACCGGGACGGACAATTTATCTGGATTTCACTGGGGATTATGGGCGTTTCCCTTATTGGGCGTATCATTACGACCTATTTCTCCACGATGAAGCAGACAGAAACCGGCTATTGTATGGTGGCAGAAAAACGTATCCATATAGGAGATCGGCTGCGCTATATCCCGATGGGCTACTTCAACAAGAATAGTATCGGGGATATTACTGCCATTGTCACAACGACTTTAGGAGATGTAGAAAACTCGGCAGCCCGTGTTTTGGTATCTGTACTGGGGGGATTTTTTAATTCGGTGGCTTTGGTTATTGTCCTGCTGATATTCGACTGGAGGATTGGGCTTGTAGCTGTTGCCGGTGTCCTGCTTTACCTTGCAGTGGCGGAACTGGCTCTCCGAAAGTCCGCAGCTCAAAGTTCGGTTCGTCAGCACACACAGGAGTCCCTTGTGACCTCCGTGTTGGAATACATCCAGGGCATGGGAATCGTCAAAGCATTTGGGCTTGAAAGGGACAGTGCACAATCCATCAGAAATGCTATTCAATCAAGTTGCCGGAATAATCTGAAGCTGACAAAAGCCAGCATTCCCTATGACGCTATCAAACAAGTGGTTGTCCGGGTGTTCAGCATCCTGTTGTTACTGGCTTCAATCTGGCTTTGGCTGGGCGATTCTCTGCCGCTGGTCTACGGCTTGATTTTAGTAATAGCTTCTTTCATGGTGTTCAATGATTTGGAAAATGCCGGAAACATGGCTTCTTTGTTGCAAATGTTGGCGGCTTCGATGGACACGGCAAATGCCATTGATGATACGCCGATAATGGATGAGAAAGGCGCTGACATTACCCCCAAAACCAGCGAGATTGTGTTTGATAAGGTGGATTTTTCCTACGCAGACCGCAAGATATTAGATCAGGTCAGTTTTACTATTCCTGAGAAAACAACCACAGCCATTGTCGGTCCTTCTGGTGCAGGTAAGACAACAATGTGTAACTTGATTGCCCGTTTTTGGGATGTAGACTCCGGAAAAATTACCATTGGCGGTATGGATGTACAGGATTTCAAACTGGATAGTCTGATGAAGAGCATTTCAATGGTGTTTCAGAGTGTATATCTCTTTGCAGATACGATTGAGAACAACATCAAGTTTGGTTGCCAGGACGCTACTCATGAGCAAGTGGTTGAGGTGGCGAAAAAAGCTTGTTGTCATGACTTTATTTCCGCTTTACCGGACGGATATGACACTATGATAGGCGAGGGAGGCGGTACTTTATCCGGCGGAGAGAAGCAGCGTATTTCCATCGCTCGTGCCATGCTGAAAAACGCGCCTATTATCATTTTGGATGAGGCAACAAGTAGCGTTGATCCGGAGAATGAGGATGAATTGCAGCATGCTATTGAGGCACTGACCCATGATAAGACCATCATTATGATTGCTCACCGGCTGAAAACCGTTCGGAACGCCGACCAGATACTTGTACTGAACAACGCTCATATTGTACAGAGAGGCACTCATGCGGAATTGATTCAGCAGAGTGGATTGTATGCTGACTTTATATCCGCTAGGAAGGAGGCTATAGGCTGGAAATTGGCGGAGTAAAGGAGAGTCTTATGAAGATTTATGAATCTAGGGAAGATTATTTGGAAACGATACTAATTCTTCAGAAGAAAAATGGTATGGTACGTTCTGTGGATGTAGCTGAATATAGAGAAGTATCAAAGCCCAGTGTATGCCATGCTGTTGCAGTTTTGCAGAAGAGCGGCTTTATTAGAAAAGATAAAAATGGTTTTCTTTCCTTGACAGATGCAGGTAAAAAAGTTGCTGAAAAAATTTACGAACGACATTTATTTTTTACAGAAAAGCTTTTGGCTATAGGAGTTAGCCGTAAAACGGCAGAGCAAGATGCTTGTCGGATAGAACATGTAATCAGTGAGGAAAGTTTTACTAAATTAAAAATTGCTTGTATAAAATTAAAATGAAATGACTTGATTTTTACGACTCTGGAGAAATTTCAGGGTCGTTTTTTGAAAATTACTATAGAAAAATAAAGCGAAGGGGAGCAATCTGAGTGACGATGATGAGATGAAAGACGGAGAAGAACTGATCCGGTATTATAAGAATAACAGGGAAGGGCTTCTGCCATACCAGTCGCAGGGCCTTGAACTGCCGGAAGGACTGGAATACTGAAACATGGAAACAATGGAGAACCATATGTGGAGTGTAATTGCAAAGCGGATGAAACACGGGCACAGGAGTTGGAGCCGACAAGGGGGAACCCACCTAGCAAAGATTCTAGCGAAAAAATGCAGTGGAAAACTGTATGAAGTGACAGAACGCTTGAACAAGTGTTCAGGACTTTTATGAGTTTTGGCTAGAGGAAGTCAAAAAGAAGTCGCTTTCCTATAATTCTTATTATTCTTATAAGAATGCGATTCAAAATTATATTTTGCCATTGTATGGGCGGCTATCTATGGGGAAATTGCGGAAAAATCATGTAAAGAGAATTTATAAAAAAACATATGACAAATCTCCATCAGTAGCGAAAATTTTGAAGACTGTGCTTACAACTTCTTTCAAGTATGCATTGCGCTATGGATATGTGGAAGAAGATTATGTATCAGGATTAAAATGGAACAGAGTCATAAAGAAATTATCAAAAAGCGGACAGAAGAAAGCGCTGACAAATTCAGGAAAGGAAATATATGTAAGAGGTTACAACAAATGATAAGATGGATTATTTGATTTCTGAAATTGAAAAAACGGTAGCAGTTGCCAAAGAACACCTCACAGGTGCCGTTAATCAAACAATGACAGAAATATATTGGAGAATAGGAAGATATATTGTTGAATTTGAGTAGTCTGGAAATGAAAAGGAAATTTATGGAAAAAATTTTCAGGAGGAATATGATTTTAATACCTCTTCTTTGTCACGACAAAAACAGTGGCGTGAAAGTGCTTGAGGGCAATTGCTACGATAAACTGCGGCAAAGCAGTGCAATAGGACTGGTGGGATACTACAATTTTACTACGATTGAGGAAACCAAAATTAAAAGTGCATAATAATGGTCCGGGAGATTGAGAATTGGTATCTTTCGGACTTTTGTATTATTCCGATAAGTGGAAAATATTATTCCGATACTGTTTATATTGTTCCGATAATAGGGTATACTACTGTTTGAAGAGAGGTGTAGATTTATGTACATGACAGTGAAACAGGCCGCAGAAAAATGGGGCATTTCAGATAGAAGAGTTCGTATATTATGTTCAGAGGGAAAAATTTTGGGTGTTACCCGCGAAGGGCGCAGTTGGAAAATTCCTGTAGATGCGAAGAAACCGGAGGACGGTAGGTATAAAAAAGCAGAGAGTTTGCTGGCGGTAATTGACAGGAAAAAAATCGAACTGGATTCCAGACGACCTTTGACAGCGGGAGAGGTGGAGCGACTGACAGAGGAATTTGTAGTTGAATACACTTACAATTCCAATGCGATAGAGGGAAACACGCTGACCTTGCGAGAGACGGATATGGTGTTGCGTGGTTTGACGATTGATCAGAAGCCACTGAAAGATCATATGGAAGCGGTCGGACATAAAGAAGCTTTTGATTTTGTGCAGGATTTGGTAAAGAATCAGGTACCATTATCAGAGAGCATTATTAAGCAGATTCATTATCTGGTGTTGGCTGATAAAAAGGATGACCGAGGTGTTTACAGAAGAGTTCCGGTAAGAATTATGGGTGCAAAGCATGAACCAGTGCAGCCATATCTGATACAGCCTAAGATGGAGCAACTGCTAGTGTCTTATAGAAATAACACAGAGCATATCATTCCACGGCTTGCACGGTTTCATATTGAGTTTGAGGGAATTCACCCTTTCATTGACGGAAATGGCCGGACGGGACGACTGCTTATGAATCTGGAATTGATGAAAGCCGGGTATCCTCCAATAGACATTAAGTTTACAGATCGGATTGCTTATTACAATTCGTTTGATGAATATCTTGTAAATCATAATCTGGATGTGATGGAAAAGTTGTTTGCTGGGTATGTGAATAAAAGGTTGGACAGCTATCTGGCAATGTTGGATGAGTGAAAATATTAAGGAGGTGTGGGAATGTTTGTTTCAGAATAATTTGGCATTTGAAATAGCAGACCAATATAGCGATAGACCTATGGAGTTTTTGAAGTCATTATATGATATTTCATGTTATGTACCGGGAACTTATGCGGAGATATGGAAATTTATCATGGAAAATGGAAATTCTTTAAAGCACTATTGTAACGTGTCTTTATTTTTTGAAAAAATAGGGATTATGATTGAAGAATAGTCTGTTGCTATATAGCTATTTGACGCATATCATTGCAGAAACATATTTGTTATGACAGGAATTTTAAATTTTATGATCAAAAACACGCATAAAATCAATTGCAAAAAAATACGATTGATTTTATGCGTGTTTCTGCGTATACTATAAACAGTGAAATTGGAAAGGAAGAACAGTGTATGCGTGAAACAAGAACAACAGAGTTTAAAGAAAAGATTACAAATACATTTTTAAAAACAGTAAGTGCCTTTTCGAATTACGATGGTGGAGAAGTATTTTTTGGCATCGATGACAATGGTAATATCAAAGGTCTGTCAGATGTAAAACAAGCATGTCTTGATATCGAAAATAAGATTAATGACAGTATTACTCCGCAGCCCCATTATACGCTGGAATTGCAGAATCACGACAGAACGATAAAACTGACTGTAAAAAGCGGGATGCAAAAGCCTTATTTATATAAATCGAAGGCATATAAGCGAAATGATACTGCAACCATAGAGGTTGACACACTGGAGTTGTCAAGGTTGATTTTAGAAGGAAAAAATATCAGATTTGAAGAATTACGGTGTGAGGAACAAGAGTTGACATTTGATACGCTATGTCAAAAACTAAAAGAATGTATCCAGATTGAAGATTTTAATCAGGACACTTTGAAAACGCTGAACTTATACAACAGTACGATTGGATATAATAATGCGGCTGGTATTTTGGCGGATAAAAATCATTTTCCGGGAATTGATATGGTAAAGTTCGGTGAAAACATCAGTGTGATTCATAAGAGGGCAACCTTTGATCATATATCCATTTTTGAAGTCTACGAAAAAACTGCAGAGGTGTTCAAGGATTATTATGAATATGAAGAAATACAAGGCACTGACAGGAAAAAGATAGAAAAAATACCGGAGGCTGCCTTTCGAGAAGCAATCGCAAATGCGCTGATTCACAGAGCGTGGGATATGGATTCGCAGATCAAAGTTTCGATGTTTGATGACAGAATAGAAATTATTTCTCCGGGGGGACTGCCTTCTGGAATAGCAGAAGATGAATATTTATCGGGGAAACTTTCGATTTTAAGAAATAGAAATCTTGCAAATGTATTTTACAGACTTGGGTTTGTTGAAATCTTCGGTACAGGGATTACAAGGATAAAACAGCTCTATGAGGAAGGCTTGATGAAGCCGGATTTTGAAGTGTCGGAAAATACAATCAAGATCGTACTCCCGGTTTTTGAGAAAAACCTGAATTTAACGGAAGACGAAAGAAAAATATATAAGATTCTGAGCAGGACAATGCTGAAATCCATCAGCGAAATTGCTCCTTATGCCCCATTTGGCAAATCAAAGACAACACAGTTGCTGAAAGATATGGGGAAGAAAGGTGTTGTAAAAATTGAAGGCAGGGGAAGAGGTACTAAGTATGTGATAAAGTAATCATCATGTCAAAGAGTAATGATGTAAGCTTGTGCTATATTGTCTATTCTTTGTTTGTTAATAAGGGGGGCACTACTTGCCGTATATAGCAAAGATTAGTAGATTAACTTTGTATTTTTATTAAACCGTTTTCTGCAAATCTTTTAGCAGACAAAAAGAAATATATGTTTATTGAGGGCATATCTGTCATTGACATTATGATATAATAGTTTTCATAAATCTGATATGGAACTTATCTAATAAAATTGAAGATTCCATGTTAACGGAAGATCAGACGGCATCACTGTTTGATACAGGTATGCTTCCGGTAAACGACGATTACTATCAGGCAAAAGATGTAGAAGAAATGAATGGACATTTCTTAATGTTTAATAAGATGATTGACACGTTGGAAGAACCATTATCCATTGATTTGATCAAAACTTTTCATTATGAACTGAAAAGTGGTGTTTTTGAAGATCGGGCGAAAGGATATGCGATAGGTGATTTTTAAAAACGTTTGGACATGGTTGGAATGTATGAAACGGTACTTCTGAAAGATGTTCCTGCGAAAATGGAAGAACTTTTAGAATGGTATCACAGCTAACCGTTAAAGGAACTCTCATATATGGCAGAATTCCATGCGAAATATGAGGCGATCCATCCTTTTCAAGATGGAAATGTAACACAGAGACGCCGGCAGAAAGTGGCGTAACAGCGGCACCCGATTTGCACATTAAAATTAGTTAAAGTATTTGTATTAGGAAGATTGTTGGAGAAAATGTGATTGTTGAGTAGAAAAAAGACAGACAGATTGATTTATGAATAATTTATAAAGTTGTTGAGCTATTTGCAGATATGAAATATAATTATTTTGAAAAAAGGTGTCTGACTGTTACTGTTCATAGTCGAAATGCATTTAAACTACGCTGTTACGATTCGGTACAGTGAATTATGAGAGTGTTTATGTTTCGCTGCAAGCAACTTTAAATGTGCAAATACCATTCCTATAATTGGCTGGAAGCTATGAATAGTAACGTTTAACTATATGATTAGGGTATGGAAGTATTGACATGTAAGGGAATACTTGCTATAATATGTCACTTTGGAGGAAAGTAATGGCGAAGAAAAAGATATATGCGGTAAGAAAAGGAAAATTAGTTGGGATTTTTAGAAGCTGGGATGAGTGTAGAGATTCAGTTAATGGGTATCCAGGGGCAGAATACAAAGGCTTTTTTACAGAGGAAGAAGCAAACGAATATTTATCTGGAATAGAGAAGAGCGAGTTGAATAGTTCTTTTGAAAAAGGGGAAGAATGTTTAGAAAATCAAATTATTGCATATGTTGATGGTAGTTTTGATGCAGATATTGGTAAGTATGCGTTTGGTTGTATTATAATTACTCCTAATGGTGAGGTCATTCGGGAGTCTGGAAATGGAGATAATCCTGATTCAATAGCATTGCGAAACGTCACGGGAGAGATGCTCGGAGCAATGTTTGCTGTAAAATGGTGTGATAAGAATGGATATTCTGCAATAGAGATATGCTATGATTATTTAGGTATAGAGAAATGGGCTACTGGCGAGTGGAAAGCCAAAAACAGTTTGACAAAGAAGTATGCGAATTTCATGAAAGAGAATAGTGATAAACTTAATATTTCATTCAAAAAAATCGCTGCACATACAGGGAATAAATATAATGAAGAAGCTGATAAATTAGCAAAAGCAGCATTGACAAATGGAAAGGGGATTCCTAAAATTAAAAAAGGAGATTTTTGGTTTACCGTTGATAATATCCTGTGGTCAGATTTAGAAACTATATTGATTTTGTTAGAGGAAGAATTTGGAGCAAATACTATTCAGAAGGAAGAAAAAAGTATTGCATATGGGCGTTCTGTTTCATTAAAATTAGGCAATAAGGATAAAATAGTGATAAATTATTATAACAAGGGAAATAAACTTGTTATGCAAGGAAAACCCAAACAGCTTTTTTCAACAATTTTGTCATATGTGACTGAATTAGTAGAAATTGAGAAAATTCCACAGATATACAATGATACATACAAAATTAATATTGATAAAGATGAAATTAGTTCAAAAGTTCAATATTATATGCCGAATGCTTATGATAAATTGCCAGCAAAAATGTCAAAGACATTGCATCAAGCAGTTTACAATTTAAAACTAGATGGGAATATGTTTGATGGCACATATTTGGCTCAACCAGTAATCAGAGCAATAGATGGTCATTTAAAAATGATTCTTTTGAATTTGGAGATTATTCCTGATTGGAAATATATAAAAGCAAATGGCTATGATATGTTTGAGAAAGTAGGGGCGAAATATAGGTTATGTTCTGAAAGATATGGGAAAGCTACTACAGAACAAGTGAAATATATAGGGAATTGTTATACTTTCTTTAATAGTAACCGAAATAAATTATCTCATTGGGATGACCCTACAGCACCTTTGGACACAACGGATTTACTTGATGTAGGAAGAGCACATGATTTAATTAAAAGAACATTATCGCTTATTGATGAATATTATGAATAAGTAGTAAAACAAAGAAAGGAGAAGACATATGAATAATTTTGATATTGTAAAACTTGATAATAAAGAAATAAAAATCCTAGTTATTATGAAAACCAGTGATTCTCCTTTTGATTTTGTTAATGAACTTCAACAACAATTAAGAACAATAGATTTTTCTGGTTTGTTTGTTATTGATGAATTACTGCATAGTGGCAATAATGAGGAGCGATTTATTAGTGGTTTTTTTGATGGGAATTCGTTTGATAATTCAAAATTTAAATTTGAATATATAGATAAAAAAAGTATTATTCGTAGTTATATGTGCAATTATCTTAAATCTGATTTAGAAGTTTTGAATTATAGTAGTCTGACAGAGAAACAGCAAAAATTGATTTCTCATGGGTGTGTTATATAGGTATAGTGTAAAGAGCAGATGTGATTAGATATATCTGTTCTTTATTTATTGGGAAAAATCGGTTTGACAGTTATCCCCATCGTACCATTGCCAGATGGAAATGGTACGATGGGGAGGTTTATTCTATTCAGAGAATGTTTGAAATCCAATTTGATTCCTTTGATTATAGAGGTTAAGTACCGAACAAAGTATATTGAAGGGCTGGAAGAATACCGGGAAACAGGAAGAGTTGGAGTGCTGCTGGGGCTGTTTGAAGAGGAACAGAAAAAATATCTTGAAAAGGTTGCTTATTTCCTCTGCGAAGATGTCAGGTGAATATGTTTGGTAAGAACTTGATATTATTCAGTATGAAAAAATTCATTAAGGATTTTCAATCATCTGTTAAAAGTGAAGAAAGCAATAGACAGATTATATAGAAATTATAATTTACTTACTGCATATGAGAACGAAGCGGGAGGATTGTATATGAAAGATAATATGTTTTGTCTTGCAGGAAAGGTAAATATTCCAGCAGAAAAAAGAAATGAGATGAATAGATATGTTCTTGAAATCATGGACAAATGTGGTATAAGAAAGACAGTAGAAATGACGGTTGCAGGAAAAAAGTGACTGTGGCTGCCCCTGCACGACCAAATACAGATGGGATTGTTTTATTTGATTAATTCAATTTTTGAAAAGAAAAAGAGAAAAATTTCCCAATACGACCTGAATACTTGCGAACTGTATGTGGAAGATCCGGGATATAATGAATTTGGTATTGTAATGAATATGATAATGGTCTTGCAGGAAGCATATACGAATGGCGGCTGCTATTTTATAAAATCTGGCAAGCTGTATGATGTAGAAATATACCTGCTTTTGATTCAGGGGGTATTAGGAGAGAAAGTAACGTTGCCTGGGCGAATTAGAATGTCGGAAGTGTATCTTTTTTTCAGAAATTCTGAAGAATATAAGGATATTACATATACAGATTTATTAGAGGATTATTCGGACAAGTATGGCAGCTTGGATATGGAGCAGTTGCTAGCAGTTTTTGAAGTCGAAAATAAAAAAATAATTATGCCCGATGAGACAAAGATATCTTGTAGAAACGAAATAAAATCTGCAAATTCATGCAGCCGGATAGAATATGCATATAGAGTTTTTGAAGGTATAAAAGAAACTGAAAAAACAGTTATGAGAAGTTTCCTTGCAGAACTGATAAACGCTGATTTTACTAAAAGAAAAGAACTATCAGCACGTCAGGATGAAAAGGGGATTATTGCAGAGCTCTCCCTGTATGTTTTACCTATGCGTCTTGTGCTTGCCTATACGCAGGCTGCCAACTTGGATTTCTGGGAAACATGGGACTCTGTAGGGACAAAAGGATATTCTGACATCATATGGGAAGCTGATTCCAAAGATGACGAAAGTGATTTCCAGAAGTTTCCCTTTTATAAGGCAATACAGAGAGAAGATGAAGACGAATTTTTAGAGTTTTGGGATGGATGTAATCTGCTTTTATCACAAAATATGAAGGAATGTATCCGATATTGGGAAGAGGAAATGAATGGTATTTGCGTACCTCCTATTATTTCAGTAGAAAGTTTTTTGGCGGATATTATAACTAGATTGGAACGTAGTTGCTGCAGGTATGTGGAGGAGAAGTTTGTTGCAGAGTTTATGGAGCATGGAAGTGAAATAAATTACCAAAAGGCACTTATACTTATTCAACGGCTTTTGGACAAGGGGCAGGAGTATTTTCCAGAATTGACGGGGGGCAGGCAGAAGAGTGGATCATTAAAGACTCTAGGGATAGTTTTGACTATATTAAGATAAGTGCATTGGTGTCTTTGCTGACAAACAAGAAACAAAGAAATATTATATTTGGATTTTAGGGTGGCGTAGTATGGGTACATTTGCAAGATATACGGGAAAAATGGATATACCAGAAGAAAAGCGGGAATGCTTTGGCAGGCAAATGATGAAAATTCTGAACTATGGTGGGATGATGCAGTTTGAAAAGGTTTTATTGTTTGGTCACGAACTGCTTCTTTTAAGCCCAGTGGAATTATCGAGTGAAGGTAAGGTGGATTTCTGGTATAATTATTTTGAGGAAAGTAGCTTGGAAAATGGAGGATTTTATGTGAATGATTCTATTTTCTATTCTAGTAAGATAGGAAACTGTGAGTTTTGTGACGTTATTCTTGCAGCATATGTGTATACTAAATGTATGATAAAAGTCCTGGGTTTGTAGAGTGCAATGGAGAAATAATTGATCCTCAATTTTATGTTGGATGGCTCAATCATATTCTCGGAACAACATTTTCCATGAAAAAGAGATATCATCTTTGGGAAGCGGCAGAACATATTGCTTCTTATAGATGTGATTACGATAAGCCGTTTTCGAGAGATAAATTAAGACAGATGCTCCCTGATAAATTACTTAAAGCTGCTGGAGGAACGGAACTATCAGATCTGTTATATATCATATATGGTACTAAGAGTTTAAAATTAGATAATATAGTGCCGGCATCCTATCCGGAGGATATATACCGGTGCAAAATGGCCTTATTGCATTTACAGGAGTGTTATGGAGATAAATTCTATGACCATCTTTTACGGTTTCTTCAATTGGACAGAAAGAGGAGAGAGAAAAGTAGGGACGAAAATTTAAAGGCACTTGCAGAATTATCGTTGTTCCTTCCGGCACGAGTATTTGTTTATCCTGCGGCAGAAATAAAACAGGAGTCATTTTGGAAATTGTGGGAAGAATGGAAAGACAAAGTATATTATGACGAGCAGATGAAACAGTACGCTTCTGGAAAGTTGCAGGAACAGCGGAGAAAATGGAAAGAACAGATAATTCCTGAGATAAAAACAGCTGAATTTCTTCGACAGGATAATTGGTTCACATTTTATCATACGCCGGAAAAGCTAAAAGGGAAAAGCAATTATTATCTGACGGATGATGACCGGCTTTTTTGGTGGGACGGTACGGATGAAGTTGTTATATCAGAGGAGATGAACATTTGGTTGGAAGAACTTGCTGACAGGCATCGTAAACTAATGGAACTACCGGATGCAGGTTGTGGGGATATATTTGACAGCAGTAATTTTATAGAGAGTTTCATAATTCTTCTGGAGAAAATATGCAGCTATTATAAGCGTATTTATCCGTTCAAAACAATGTTTTATGATTTTTATCAGAATTCAGAAAAGAAAGAGTACAGGGCTGCTATAGCACTGCTTAAAATGCTTTACGAAGAAAATAAAGAAGATGGGAAAATAATCGAATACGCAAGAGAAAACTGGGATATGGTCAGCAAAAACGTGACGCAGAATATAGCGCGTTTGCGGTTAAAAAGGTATCTGAGCGTTATGGCAAATACAAAAGTGAGAAAAAAGTATTTTGGGTTTTAAGAGAACTTGCTATAAAAAGCTGGATGGTTTCTAAATGAGATCATTCAGTTTTTTGCGTCTCCAGATACACTTATACCACAACAATACTAGAAGCAGGATATGATATGGCTGCAGTTTCAAGAACATTAGGATATACGCGGAAAGAATTTTACTTTGATGACCTGATAGAGTATATAGGCTCTTTGAACAAAAGGAGTATTTTTAAGAAAAGACCAAGGAAAGAAGATAAAGCAGAAATGATGTTTCTTGCCCAGACCTTATTGCATTTCCATCCCAGATAGTGGCGTTTTTGTTCGAGTGTGCTTTCAGCTTTACACCAAACGAGTATTTTCTGTTCATAAGAAATTGTTCGCCGGCATCCATTCCTATGCCGGGCAAATAATTGTAAAATCGGCAAAAAAACAAAAAATTGCCGAATTGATAAAGGCGGTGAGAAATTGGAATGGAAATTTGTTTTTGATAATTTTACAACAACCTCTTTTGCCTGCTAGTAGAAAAGAACGCGAGGACTTTCTATGAAAGAACTGGCAGAGGAAGTCGGTATTGTTCCTGCAACACTGGTTCTATATAAAAGTGATAAACATCAGATTAAATACTGCGTTGCGGTCAAGTTGACCGAAGTATTAAAAATTGATTGGAATCAGCTTTTAGATACGCTTCGTTTGTGGACTATCTTTGTTTATCACTTCTAAAGAGAATACGGAAAGAACTATCAAAGTCTCAAGTGGAAATGGCTAAAGTGATTCAGATGAGAAGAAAAAACTTTCCATATTTCTTACGCTGGAGGAAAACAGTCTCCTGATCAAGAGTTAAAATCACTTACGGAACAAGTTGCTAGGAGAAAACAAGGCCACGGACAGCGTGGACGCTTTTATGATAAAAGCCATGTGCGCCCCTGGTAAAGAAAGGCTGAACAATCACATATCCTTTGGGCTAAGATGAGCCACTTTGTCTATAAAAAGAGGAAACGTTTTTGGTGCCCATTTTTACATAGCTGTCTGCCTTGCCGACAGGCAGCCAAATTTATGGAAAAGGAGGGAACAAAACATGTCGAACCAAAGAAACTCTCAGAAGAATGGCCGCTTGATTGCACTGGCCAATCAGAAAGGTGGGGGCAAAACAACAACTGTTAGCTTAGGGAGCGGCCTTGCCCTGCAAGGGAAAAAGTGCTGCTGATTGACGCCAATCCCCAGGGCGATCTCACGACCTGCCTGGGTCGGCAGGATCAAGACAGTTTACCGATGACGCTTGTCACTCTCATGGAAAAGGTGATCCGCGACGAGTCTTTTTCTGTGGGCGGGGTATCCTATGCTATGAAGAAGGCATAGACCTTCTTCCGTCCAATATCGAGCTGTCTGCGATGGAAATAAGCCTTGTAAACGCCATGAGCCGGAGTTTACCATGCGAACCTATGTTGATGAAGTAAAAAACGGTATGATGTACGACAAACGCATGAGTAAATAGATTGTGAACAAATCCTTTTTTGGTATGATAGAAAAAAATGGGATTTTTCTATGAATGAATTATTAGAATGGATGGAATATATAGAGGATAGCCGTCAGCAGGCAAAGGCAAGGCATGAACTGAAAGATATTATTGGGATCGTACTCTTCGCTACACTTGCCAATGTGGACGACTGGGTGGAGATGGAATATTTCGCCCATTACTATTCAGGGGAGAAAAGATAGTGTTTTACAGTGCTGTTTAGTCTCATTTAATATCATTTTGTATGTCACGGGTGGACAGGATGATACTATAAGGATTAAGTGATACCAGATGAACGGGTGACCTGATTCGTACAATAGCAAATAGCTGTCTATTAGCCTGCATATTTATACCCTTACAGGAAAAAGGCGTCTTATACAGAGTATACTTGAAAGTATATTTGTACATCTGTTTAAAATGTGTAAAGGGGATGGAATCTTGCTCCGCAATCTTCTGTTGAATGAAAATCATCCGCTTCATAACTGGACACTGCATATTAGCGGCACATTCAAAGAACCGGAAAAAGCGAACATTGAAGATGTTTTCACAGCAAAGGGAACTACTCATATTCAGATATTACGGGAAGCTTTAAATTCCCAGGCTGCTTTTGGAAGGCCTAACGTATAGAGGGGCCTTGGTCTGAATCTGACAAGTAGCTCAGAGCTTTTGAGTGAAATGGCAATGCATGGTATCATCGAGCCTGTGAACGGTCATGGAAAAGGAAAGTATCACTTCCGGCATCAAGAGAACTGAGACGATAAAGAAGAAGGGGATAGAAGTGGGAAAGCTCTTTTTTACAAGCGATAATCATTTTGGCCATGAGAGGGTAATTCAATTCGATGGGCGTCCGTTTTCTTCCGTAGAAGAAATGGATACAGAGATGATTCGCAGATGGAATGCAAAAGTGGGTAAAGGGGATCTGGTTTATGTGCTTGGGGACATGATATGGAAAACGCGCAGTGACGAAGCACCAAACCTGATTAAAAGTCTGAATGGCCAGATTATCCTTATTAAAGGAAATCATGATCGTTTTTTGGATAATGCGAAAGCAAAAAATGCTCTGGCAGGGATTAAAGATTATGATGATATTCGTGTGACGTTGGAAGACGGTACGAAGAGAAGATGTATCCTCAGTCATTATTTTATACCTATGTATAATGGACATCGCTATCAGGCGATCCATTTGCATGGGCATTCACATTTTACAGACGAAGCGGACATAGAGGTCGATATTGCGGAGTGGTTCAATAAGCAAGGACTCCATACAGAGATATATAATGTGGGATGCATGTACTGGAATTATGAACCGGTTACGTTGGATGAGATTATTGCTCATGGGAAGACGGTGCGTCCTAATTATGGGATGCGGAGCGATAATATGGAAAAGAGGAGTGAATAGCAGAGATGTTTCTGGTGAGCAGAGTCAAAATGAGAAATTACTTTTTGGAAAACGCTGACTATGAGTATGGTAGAACAGTTTTTTTTCATTGAATATGCAGACAGTCCTTGTTTCCGGGGCATGGATATCTGGAAAGAGGAAAAATACCGAGAAATACAGGGGACTTATCCTGTGATTTCGCTTACATTTTCATCTATTAAAGAACGAAATTTTGAGGAGGCAAGGAAAAAGATCTGCGCTACGATCCAGATGCTGTACCAGAAATGCCAGTTTCTGCTGGAAGGAGATATCCTGAACGGGCAGGAAAAAGGGAAAGGTAACAAAGTGACACCGCAGAAAGCGTCCTAACAGCGGTAAATTGCTCCGCAGATAAAATTTATAGGATAAAAATAAAAGAGCATTTACAGGATAGTGCGTAAATACTCTTTTAATATTTTAATATTTGTCCCAATATTGACAAAAATGTCCCGTGCATGATAAACTAAGTATAGAAAACAAGGAGGAGAGTGCGTATCATGAAGAAAAAAAATGTGATAAATTTAATAAAATATTATGCAGAAAAGAATGATGCGGGCTTTAGAAATGAAGCTTATGAAATTGCTAAAGGATTTGATGCTTCTGGAGATTATCAGCTTTCAGAGTATATTATGTCTTTATTGTCCAATGTAAATACGTTTGTTCCACAACTGTCGGAGAATGATTCTCCATTTTTTGAAAAAATTGAGGGAAAGGAAGATATGCTGTTACTTCCAGATGTAATTACCGGCGATTTGTTGGGCGTAGTAAATGCAATTGAGCATCATATTGGAATTAATAAGTTTTTATTTCAGGGGGCACCAGGAACAGGGAAGACAGAGGCGGTTAAGCAACTTGCACGGATATTGAATAGAGAAATTTTTATGGTGGATTTTTCGGCAGTGATTGATAGTAAACTGGGACAGACACAAAAGAATTTATCTATGTTGTTCAAGGAAATAAATAGTTTCATTCAACCTAATAAGGTCATTGTTATGTTTGATGAAATCGATGCCTTGGCTTTAGATCGAACGAATCAGAATGATTTGCGGGAAATGGGGCGGGCAACCTCCGCGATGTTGAAAGGATTTGACCGGATGAATGAAAATGTAGTTTTAGTTGCTACAACTAATCTTTATAAATACTTTGATAAAGCGTTAATTAGAAGGTTTGATTCAGTCATTGATTTTGATAGATATACCCAAGAAGATCTTCTTTCGATTGCAGAGAAGATGTTAGATCAATATCTTGATAAATTAAAACTGGCAAATAGGGATATCCGCTTGTTCCGTAAAATAATGAAACTAATGCAACAGATACCGTATCCGGGGGAATTGAAAAATTTGATTAAAACATCTGTTGCATTTAGTAATCCGCGTGATGGTATGGATTATTTTAGAAAGCTTTACTCTGCAGTCTGTAATGAAAAACCAGGAGATTTGAAAAAACTTCAGAGTCAGAAATTTACAGTTAGAGAAATAGAAATACTGGTTGGAAGATCAAAAAGTAGTGTTGCAAGAGATTTGAAGGAAGGTGTAATGAATGAATAACATTTTACAATTAAAAGGAAGATTTGAGCAAAGACCTAATAGTTCCAGACCGGGATCACCGAAACTTCCAAAGGGAAAAAGTGTGTCTTCGTTACATCTTATTGAATTGTCTGAACAATTGAAAAGAATTTTGGAGTATTGGGAAACAAATACAGATATCAATGGTGCCTTGGTAAGCGTGCACTATACACATATTGTTGCAAAGAGCAACAGATTGAAAATTTTGTTGTCTGAGAATAGTAAATCTCCTACAGAATCTATTAAAGGTGCTAAGTTTATCTGGGAATCAGACGAAGATGGTAAAGAGATACAAAAGCATGTGTTTACTCATTATATTTCACTTAAAGCGATTGAAAAAGCAATTGAAATATTGAGCGAAACAATATCTGTTATTGAAAAACACTTTAATGGAAATATTACTAGTGAGGATACAGAAAAAATAGCAGAAACACCCGCGGATAGATTTAGTGAATTTTCTAAATCCAATTTTTTAAATGCTGTGGTGGATGGATTTTATGTTGAAAGTTTTGATATCGATCGTGCCACAGAAGAGATAACAGAGGAGTCCATTATAACAATTTATCAGACCGGGATTGAGACGAAGAAATTATTGTCAAAGTTTGGCATCCATATTGTTGATGAACGTATTATTGATGGCACTACATTAAGACTTAATCCAGATGAAGCGAAACTGTTATACAATAATGCATCTTATCTGATTGCGATGAGTATCACTGATTTTTCACAGCTTACGAGAGATGAAGCGTTGGATGATAAGGAGGAGCTTAGTAATGAAGAAAATTTGATACCGCATCCGATCAACGAACCTGTAATAGGAGTTATTGATACACACTTTAATGAAAAAGTATATTTTCATGAGTGGGTAGAATATAAAAATTTGCTTGATCCCAATATTCCATTGACCGCAAAGGATTATGAACATGGAACAGAGGTAAGTTATATTATTGTAGATGGTCCACAAGGTAATCCAGCACTTGATGATGGGTGTGGTAGATTCCGAGTGCGCCACTTTGGTGTTGCAACACATAAGGGTTTCAGTTCGTTTACCGTGTTAAAAATGATACGCAATATTGTTGCCTTAAATAGGGATATTAAAGTGTGGAATTTATCATTGGGCTCCAAACTTGAAATCAAGCCTAATTTTATTTCCCCAGAAGCGGCAGAACTAGACCGTATACAAAGTGAGTATGATGTTATTTTTGTTGTTGCGGGAACAAATAGATCAGATGGTGAAACAAAAAAAGATATGAGAATTGGATCGCCAGCAGATTCGCTTAATTCTCTGGTAGTTAATGCTGTAGATTTTAGAGGAAAATCGGCATCTTATACCAGAGTTGGTCCTGTATTATCGTTTTTTCATAAGCCTGATATCAGTTATTATGGCGGAGACGGTTCCAGTTATATTGATAAAATGGTTGTATGTCGTGATGAACTGGGTGCGGCATATGTAAACGGAACTTCATTTGCGGCCCCGTGGATTTCAAGAAAATTGGCATATTTAATTCACATTATGGGATTGAGTAGAGAAGTTGCGAAAGCGTTATTGATTGATACTGCAGCGGGATGGAATAGGAAAGATGATGTTTCACATAGTATTGGCTATGGTATTGTTCCAAGACATATTAATGAAATTTTAAAATCATCGAATGATGAGATACGTTTTATTTTGACAGGCGCATCAGAGGAATATGAGACATATACATATAATCTGCCAGTACCGGTTGTAGATAATGCACATCCATTTTATGCAAGAGCAACGTTAGTTTATTTTCCGCAGTGTGATCGTAATCAGGGTGTCGATTATACAAGTACTGAAATGGATATACATTTTGGGAGAGTTATTGTTGAAAAGGGGAAAGCTAAAATAAAACCAATAGATAATAACCAGCAATCGGAAGACAAGTTGATTACCATTTATGAAGAAGATGCAAGAAAAATGTATCGGAAATGGGATAATATTAAGCATATTAGTGAAGAGATTAAGGAAAGAAGAAGACCAAGGAAAGCATATGCTTCTGGTCTTTGGGGGCTAAAGATAAATACCAAAGAACGTTTACAGAGAAGAAAAGAACCACTTCAATTTGGAGTAGTTGTAACATTGAAGGAAATGAATGGTGTAAATCGTATTGACGATTTTATCAAGATGTGTATGGCACGTGGCTGGCTGGTTAATAAGTTGGATATTGAGAATCAGTTGGATGTATATGCAAAGGCAGATGAAGATATTGTATTCGAGTAATAATGTTGAAAAATGCATATAGGAATAGAAATCATCGTTTATTTGATAAGAAAAGGTATTTTAAAAGTGTTTTCACCTTGTGTGATATATTTGGATTATTTTGGAATAAAAATTTTAATGAGGTAGTACATGAGAAAAATAGTATATTTTGATGAAAATTCTGCCACAGACTATTTAACTATTCTTAATGGTGGCACGTTATTGATTTCTGATTCAGAAGAAGAAAAGGTTGGAAACAATACCGAAATTAAAGCTGGTGCAAGATTAAAAGTTCTGTTTAATTCTTTGTTTGTTAGCGGAAGTGCAAACTTAGACTCTAATATAGGAGCTTACACATCAGGAGAAAATTTCATAAAGACAACGATTTCAAATACGACACTCTCAGATTTTATAGAGATTGTAAGAGAGTCGGACAGTGACATTAAATGTATGAAAGGGTATAGTATACATATTATGCCTAACTCTATTGCATATTTTCAGACAATTACTCCTTATTTAGCAATGACAGAGGGACGGATTTGTGTTGATGGTGATTTTGCAATCAATATGAATAAAATGTATGATACATTGCGTTTGGGCAAGGGATATTATGAACTGTTGGCAATAAAGGAAACGGAAAAAGTAATATTCCGTTTTAATAATGAAGCATTTAAGAACAACTATGGGATTTCTGATTTATTACAGATGAATTTGAACTTTTATGGTGTCGAAGTGGGAAAGGGAAAAGAAGATCAGTTTGATTTTTCAAAGATGTTTTCTGATGAAGGAAAGATTATAACCGATTTTGAGCAGGTTGTGGTAGATAGCAATGAAGATAAATTGTTTCCCATTTACGATATTATATTGGCAGGGGTTGAATAGATGGCAAGACTTGTATTATATTATGGACCTCGTAATGAATTCTTGAAAATTATTCCAGAAAGATATTATCCTTTGGAAACTTTGATTAGGGTCTGTGATTCGGCAAATATATTTAGAAAAATAGATTTTGATTATGTGGTAGGGTATTCGATGTCATATTCGAGCATCACTGAGGGAGGTATTCAGAACTTCTGTACTATTTTGGATCGGGTGGATGAAGCTTTGGAGATTGTATATTTGCAGAATCCACCAGAATGTATCAAGAATGAAATTATTCGGTCTTATAACAAAGAGGATGTAGAGATAAAACAATACAAATATAGGTCGATAGGAAAGAAACAATTAGAGAATATTAATATTCATTTTGACGAGGAGATAGTAGGACAACCAAAAGTAAAAAAACAATTATTAGCCTCGTTGTACCAATTATATCGTAAGAAGAATAAGAATGCACCAATCATTTTTATGTTCTACGGGCCTTCGGGTGTTGGAAAGACAGAGACAGCTAAATATTTGAGTATGCTTCTTGGTGGAGAATTGTTTAGGCAGCAATTATCTATGTACCAGACGCAAGGTTTTTTTGATTATTTATATGGTGCTGATCATAACAGAGGAAGTTTTGCAAAGGACTTATTAGAACGAAAAAGTAATGTGGTTTTATTGGATGAGTTCGATAAAGCAAATCCAGGTATATGGAGTGCATTTTATCAAATGTTCGACGAAGGTCATTATATGGATAAAAATTATGATGTTGATTTGAGTAATGTAATTTTTATATGTACATCTAACGAGCCTTCACCAGAAACAATACGCAAAAAAATAGGAGATCCACTGTATTATAGAGTGAATAGGTATATTGAGTTTCAACTTTTGGATCTCATTGCAAAAAAGAAAATGGTGTCCAAGATTGTTCATGAAGAGTATTCGAGTCTGACAAGAGAAGAAAAGGAAAAAATGAACGAAAAAGACTTAGAAAATAAATATCTTGTTGGAGTAGATGTTTTTCAAAATTATAGACATGCTCGAAACTTGATAAAAAATGATATTAATCAGGCGTTAGTGGAAGATTTTTTGAGATAAATCACCGGATATTGCAAGAGCATTTTATCGTATAGGACATGTTAAAAGTTAGAGATGTGGCATTTAGTAAACTAGGATACCTGCAAAAATCTTAGAGCGGGCACTCTGGAGTATATTGTTCACGGAGAAGCTATATGGGGAGTTGGATATTGAAAAGAATGCGATATGGAGTCTGATGCTGGGAAACGGCTATTTGAAAGTGAGTGACAGCCGGACGGTAGAAACAAGTGATGGATGGGATCATGTCTATGGGGTAAGTGTCACAAATCTTGAAGTGCTTATTATGCTGAAAAAGATGGTCCGCAGTTGGTTTACATCATCATCGTCAAAGATTTTGACACGGGGAAAAAGCCTTCTGAGGCTAAGGAGCCGGAACGGTTTTATCATGGATTCGTATTAGGGCTGATTGTAGATCTCGAAGACCGTTATCAGATCACATCAAACCTCGAAAGCGGATTTGGAAGATATGATGTGGTGGTAGAGTCGAAAGAGAAAGCAGATCCGGCGATCATTATGGAATTCAAAATTCAGGATCAGGATGAGAAGGACTTGCCGCAGACAGTCGAAGTAGCATTAAGCCAGATTGAAACGAAGAACTATGCGTCCGTTCTGACTGGAAAAGGGATGCAGCCGGAGGGGAACAGAAAATATGTCTTTGCTTTCCGGGGGAAGGAGAATAAAAACCAGAGAAATGAAAGAATATAATCGACTGTTATTCCATGCAGGAAAAAACTGATAGGAAATGCATGATCTGTTGAGAGTTGAGGCTTTTTGTCTGCTGGTATGCTTGGCCTGAGCAGGGAAATTGCGGAAAGAGCTTTTGATGAGAAGGATAGAACACTTGAACAGTGAGGTGTAGTTTATGTATAACCTGAGTAT
>CATZVV010000006.1 GCA_958425285.1 uncultured Lachnoclostridium sp.
ATTAACGGTTCGCTTAAATCCTGATATTTCAGCAAATAAAACAGAAGTTACAGAGGCCGATATTGCAGCTCACGCAAAGAAATATAAGGAAATTTTCACTGCATATTGTGACTTTGCAAACAGCAACCCGGATACATTAACAAATGTTAGCATTTGGGGGTTATTAGATCGTCCGGACTTAATTGAAGAAAAAGATAAACCATCCGGAGAACGTAATTATGATTACGATGTATACGGAACACATTCCGGACTTTTCACTGAAGAGTACATTGCAAAAGAAGCTTTTGATAATGTTATTAATGTATTAAAGGAAAGAGGATGATTTTTCATCCTTAAGCAAACTTATAAAAAACTGTTTCAACAAACATAATCAAAAAATAACCAGTCAGTTTCAGATATTTCTCACTGACTGGTTATTTTTTAGTTCTTACATCTTATCCACAATTGATCGATTACGCCAGCTTCCCCGTTTCCAGCGAATTGCTACAATAACTCCCCGCAGGCACTCATCCGCTGCTGTACCCATAAAGATTCCCGTAACACCAAGACCCATTATTACTCCGCTAAAATATCCAACTCCAATTCCCACACACCACATACAAAACAACCCGGCCACTACCGGAAACAAATAATCCCCTGCTGCTTTCATGCTGCTAATCATAGTCAAATTCGTAGTTCTTCCGATTTCCATCAAAATCCCTACTGCTAAAATATGCTGTACTAATGAAATAACCTCTGCATTATCTGTAAAAATACGCAATGTAAATGGACAGAGCATACAATTGATTCCTGCAATAGCAACCGCTACCGGGATACATAACCGAAGGGACTTCCATACCCTGCGACTTGCTGCATCCTCTTTTCCGGCGCCCACAAGATGTCCCGTAACAATCTGAGTCGCCTGTGCCACCGAATTCGAAAATACAACAGAGAAAGACATTAATGTGGTCGCATATACTTTCGCATTTACCGCCTGATCTCCCATTATATTAACAAAAGACAGCAGCACTAACTGATATGCCGAATAAGCCAGATTTTCTCCTGCGGAGGGAACTCCTATTTTTAGCATCTTCCATAGCATTCTGCCAGGAAAGGGACGCAAGGTGCTAATAGAAATTTTTCCAATCTTCAAATATCGAAATGCAATCAATGCAATACATACTGCCAAAGTTCTGGAACAAACAGTAGAAATCGCCACACCCTTTACACCCATTTCCAAACCACTTAATGGCCCATATAAAAACAAGTAGTTCCCGATAATGTTTACAACATTGATTAAAAGAGAAATGTACATACCGATTTTCGTAAATCCGTTACATCGCAAAATCTGTGTTAACACACCATAGCAAGCATGTAAAAATAAGCACCCTCCTACAATCAACATATAATCAGAGGAATCCTGTACCATATTATCTGTAACTTTCATTAACTTCAACAGGTCTGTACGGCTAAAAATCAAAAATACACTTAAACCTACACCCCAGAAAAGGTTAAATATTACACTTAATGTATAAATCTGATTCATTTTATGCTTCTGTCCAGCCCCCAGGTACTGGCTAACTACTACACCGGTCGCCCCCGCAATAATTGTAAATAAAATCAGAAAGAGACTCATAACCTGATTGGCATTCCCCACCGCTCCTACTGCATTCTCCGAATATCTCGATAACATAACTATATCCACATTGTTCAGCAAAATCATTAATAGCATTTCAACGAACAAAGGTCCTGCCAGTGTTCTCATGGAAGTATTTTCATCAATAACTCCTAACTTTTTCTTCATATTTTCCTCATTCCTGCGTTGCCTGTTTTGCTTGACATGATTTTAAAATTTGCTGCATACAAAAACAAATTATACTGAATTTCAGGGAAAATGTCAAAAATGTCAAAATTCAATAAATAATAGAAAAGCTGGCAAAATTATGTTAAAATTAATTATACGGATGCTGCTATCAAATATGAAAAGAAAGGATTTGGTGTACAAATGCAATATTACGATGAAAATGTATTTAAAAAAATGGCGAATCGGAAGGCCATGATTGTCTGGGCAATATTCAGTGTTATCCTGTCTGCCTCATATGGCGCTGATATGTCGAATGGAATCCATACCAAAGAGTACTATATTATTTTTCTGCTCATTTGCTGGGTACCGTTTCTATGCGGAGTGCTAATCTTAAAAATAAAAGGAATGGAAACATCAATATATAAAGACGTAATTGCTATTGGTTATGGAGCCTTTTATGCCTTTGTCGTTTGTACCACTACCTCGCCCCTTTCTTTTATGTACATACTGCCCCTTGCAAGTATGCTTGTATTATTCAAGAACCGAAATTATATGATACGCTGCGGAATTGCAAACATTATTGTTTTAATTATCAGCTGTGTAATAAAATATTCCTCGGGAATGAATTCACCCACAGACATAAAAAACTTTGAGTTACAGCTGTCCTGCGTCATATTATGTTACTGCTGTTATATACTATCCATCAACCATTTGAATTTATCAGATGGTGCTTTAATGAACTCTATTAAAGAAAATCTTAATCAGGTTGTTGAAACGGTAGGTCAGGTAAAAGGTGCCAGCAACTCTATCGTCGATGGAATTACTGTAGTACGGGAATTGTCTGAAGAAAACAAACAAGGGGCAACTACTGTGGTACATAGTATGGATGAATTATCTCAAAATAATAATATCCTTTATGAGAAAACAATGTCCTCGATGGATATGACAACAGACATTACTACACAAGTACAAAATGTAGCAGGACTTATTGAACAAATTGTAACTTTAATTGATGAAACCGCCAGCCATTCTAATATAAGCTCTGCAGAGCTGGCCGACATAGTAGAAACTACAAATACCATGTCGACCCTTTCTTCGGAAGTAGAAGCTGTTTTAAAAGAGTTTAAAAATGAATTTAATATGGTAAAAAGTGAGATCAGTACCATCGAAAATATTACTTCTCAAACTAACCTGCTCGCTTTAAACGCCTCTATTGAAGCTGCCAGAGCCGGAGAAGCCGGAAAGGGATTTGCCGTAGTCGCAGATGAAATCCGGGCACTGAGTACAGGAACCCAAAATTCTTCAAACAGTATCTTAACCGCTCTAGGACATTTGGAAGAAACCTCCGACAAAATGACAAAATCCATTACCAAAACACTGGAACTCATTCATACAACAAGAAAAAAGATAACTCAGGTCAGTCAAAGTGTTACTGGTATTACCGCCGATTCTAACCAGTTAGGAAGCAATATACAGGTAGTTGATTCTGCCATGAAAGAAGTAGAAACTTCCAATCAGAATATGGTTGATAATATGCAGCAAATCTGTAATATCATGAACGTTATGACAGATAGTATTGACAATGCCGATAAAACAACAGAGACCATGCTAAGTAAATATGAAGAAACCGTTATAAATGTAGGAAACATAGAATCGGTTGTGGAAAAATTAATGGAGGAGCTAGGTGCCGGCGGCTTCATGGGAATGCAAGATGTAAAACCAGGCATGAAAATTTCCCTCATAGACAAAAATGATGAAAGCGAATACCGAGGAGAGATCATAAAGCAGTGGGATAATAAATTTCTGATAACCCTCCAAAATAATCCGCAGCTCTCCCCGACAAGGATAAAGAAACAAAACTATCTTCTAAGAATTGTAGTGGATAATGTATTATATAACTGGGACGACGTAAAAATGACTCCTGAAAAGGAAGGTAAAAATCATTATACGTTGATAATCTCTAATAACCCAAGTGTTGTAAACCGTAGAAAATATCCACGAATGCCTCTCACAAACAGCTGTACAATCACAACAAAAGATTCTCATTACAGCTATGAAGGAAACATGATTAACATCAGCGCAAATGGCTTCGCCTTTACTGTCAAATCAGAAACATTTGCAACGGCTATAGGACGGAAGATTACACTATCAATTTCCGACTTTAAATTGCCGGAATGCACTTTGCTAGAAGGCAGTATTATACGAACTACAAAGAATCACGGAGAATATATTGTGGGATGCCGTATGCCAGAGGATAACCTGAGCATCTGGGATTATGTCAGCCAAAATTATAAAGAATAGCCAGATAGACAACTGACGCTCCCATCCGACTTCAGTTGTCTGCTTTTTTGCTTAATTTTCTTGCCATAATGGAAAAAAGAATTCCTGCCGCTGTTGAAATCAAGGTAGCAATGAGCGCCATTCCAATAATACCTGCGGGATTCACAGAACCATACTGGCTTCGATAAGCAATAATATTTACCGGAATCAGTTGAAGAGATGAAATATTAATAATCAAAAACGTACACATATCACAGCTCGCAATTTTACTTTGACCGTTTAATTCACGAAGCTGCTGCATCGCCTTTAGACCCAGGGGAGTAGCTGCCCATCCAAGTCCCAAAATGTTAGCAATCATATTGGAAGCAATATCTTTTTGTACAGGATGCTCTTTCGGTATATCCGGAAATAGCAGGCGCAGGACCGGCATCAGTAATTTTGTCAGCCCATCAATAATGCCTGCCTTCTTAGCGATATTCATAAGTCCCGTCCACAAAGACATCACCCCTAACATGGTAATGCAAAGAGTTACCGCATCTTTTGCAGAATCTAACGCAGCATTTCCAATCGAACCGATTTGCCCATTAAATGCTGCAAAAACAGTGCCACCAATTATAATAATTCCCCAAAGAATATTCAGCAAAATAATTTTCCTCTGATCAGACTCTTTTTTAAGTTTATCCGGTTCATTTTGTCCAATATGCGTCATTTTTTCAATCTTTACTACACAATTATTTACTTTCTTAATCACCAACGAGACCTCATATTTATTTACGGGGTCTGTTTATTAAGCATATTAATGCAGCCAAAACTTTTGTTAATAAACGTTTTATACATTTTTTTTATGATATAAATTGACACTTTTCGCAACAAATGCTATGATGTAATCACTTCAAAAGAGACTTTAACAAATTCTTAACAGAGGAGAATACGATGAAAGATACGGGTATTAACAGACAGTTAGACAATTTAGGTAGAATTACTCTTCCGATTGAACTTAGACGCTCCTTAGGAATTGGGAAGAAAGATTCTTTAGAAATTTATACTGAAGATGATAAAATCATTCTTCAAAAAAGAACTCCATCGGATATTTTTTCCGGGGAGACAGAAGATTTAATTGATTACTGTGGATACAAAGTTTCTACAGCTTCAATTAAAGAATTAGCTAAGCTTGCTGGTTTAATTTAATCATATATCCCTTTAGTGTGGGAGGAGCCCCCCTAGACTCCTCCCTTTCCTTTTAAAGCATATTCAATCTCTCTTGAGATATGAATATAGATTACCTAAGAAAAAACCTGTAAATACAGAAGAAATCAATTACTAAAGATAAATATACAGACCGGACTCTGATGAGTCCGGTCTGCTTTTTCATGTAACAGAGTGTAAATGTATAAGAAATTGTTATATCAATTTTCCCAGAGTGAATCTGATTATATGTCCCTCAGTTTCCTCGTATAACCTCTGCATAAACATCACGCTTTGATATGCCTCGTTCTTTTGCTACTCTTTTCATTGCATCCTTCTTATCCATACCCTGTTTCATATAAAAGTCAAAATGCTCTAGTACAGACATTTCCAACCATTGCTCACGTTCCTCATGAATAATATCTTCCCTTGTCTTTCCATCCACGACTAAAACAAACTCACCTTTCGGTGGCGTTTGTTCAAAGTGCACAATCGCCTCCTGCAAGTTTGTCTGCAAGATAGTTTCATGCTTTTTCGTCAGTTCCTTGCAAACTGCAATTCTTCTCTCCATACCAACGCTTTCTGCCAGTTCATTTAATGTTTTCAATAACCGATGAGGTGCCTCATAAAATACCGTAATCTTTGTAGACTGTTTTAACTCCTTCAGGACAAAATTTCGGTTCTTTTTATCCATCGGTAAAAAACCCTCAAACGAAAAACGCCTTGTGGACAAGCCACTTAATACAACAGCAGTAATTACTGCTGTTGCTCCAGGCAGTGAAGTCACCTCAATGCCGGCTTCAAAGGCTGCTTTTGCCAACTCTTCTCCGGGGTCTGATATTCCTGGAGTTCCAGCATCTGAAACCTGAGCAATCATTTTTCCTTCTAACATTTGGTTCACAAGAACTTCCGTCTTACCCACTTTATTATGTTCATGATAACTTACAAGAGGAGTTTTAATATGGTAATGATTCAGCAGTTTTATTGTCTGCCTTGTATCTTCAGCCGCAATTACATCTGCCTCTTTCAATATGCGTAGAACTCGCAGTGTAATATCCTCCAAATTTCCTATCGGCGTTGCACATAAATACAGTTTTCCTGTCATGCTCTCTCACTTCTCCTCCCTTAATGATAAAGTTCCAAAACCTCCTGTGTATATACATTTGGCCTTTCATAAACAATCAAAGGTCTCTCTACCTTCATTCTCGCATTGCCTCCACGCACCCCTTCGATCAATACCATGTTAGGTTCTCTATCCACATAAGGATAGACAAGACGCATTCGCTTTGGTTCAAGCCGATAGGAAACCATCATCGAAATAATCTCTGCAAGGCGGAATGGACGGTGTACCATAAAAAAGTGTCCCCCAGGCTGAAGCAATCTTGCACTCTCACGTACAATATCCTCCAATGAACATAAAATTTCATGCCTGGCAATTGCCTTAGGTTCATCCGGATTTTTTATGCCATGACTGTAAATCATGTATGGCGGGTTACAGGTAAGAACATCAAAAGAAGCTGCCCCATAAATGGAAGAAGCTTCTTTTACATCCGCACATGTCATTTTAACCCTATCCTCTAGCCGGTTATATAGGATGCTGCGGTTTGCCATTTCTACACTTTCCTTCTGGATCTCTAACCCGGAAAAGGAACCTCCTTCTGTATGTCCTGCAAGCAAAATCGGCACAACCCCGTTACCACTGCATAAATCCAAAACACGATCGCCCTTTTTCACTTTGGTAAAAGCGACAAGAAGAACTGCATCCATACCAAAACAAAACCGTTCGGGATTCTGTATCAGCTTTAAACCATCTCGCTGTAAGTCATCCAATCTCTCTCCAGGCTTTAATAAATCAGTTGTCATCTAAACGGGACTTCCCTTCCTTTTTCTCCAAAGACTCCAATGCCTTCAACTCATCATCAATCTTCTGGTCATCTCTGCGCCGCTCTTTCTTGAATTTCAACTCATCTACGTGATATTCACGTACTTCCTTTTCATCATTATCTAAAGTTACAATCACTTTGACCTTCTGCTTTAGTACGGCAATACTCTGTATCTCACCCTTCAGTCCATCCGGAGTCTTAACTCTGGTTCCTATATCCGGCAGTTTACTGTTTAAATATTCATAGGCCTCCTGCTCATTTTTTAGGCAACACATTAAACGGCCACAGACACCGGATATTTTTGTAGGGTTCAATGACAGATTTTGTTCTTTTGCCATCTTGATGGATACAGGTGCAAACTCTGATAAATAGGTGTGGCAACAAAGTGCTCGCCCACAAATACCAATTCCACCTCTGATTTTTGTCTCATCTCTCACACCAATCTGCCGCAGCTCAATCCGCGTACGGAATACAGAAGCCAAATCCTTTACCAACTCACGAAAGTCAATCCTTCCATCCGCTGTAAAATAAAATAGCAGCTTATTATTATCAAACGTATATTCCGCTTCAATTAGCTTCATTTCCAGCCCATGTTTTTCAATCTTTTCAAGACATATCCTATAGGCTTCCTTTTCCTTTTCACGGTTCTTTTGTTCAATTTCTTCATCTTTTTCTGTTGCCACACGAATAATACCCTTCAATGGAGGTACAATTTTCTCCTCCGGCATATCCGTAGGCGGTAATACAACATTACCAATTTCAACGCCCTTTGCCGTTTCTACAATGACGTGGTCGCCTCTCTCTATCTGGTGCTCACCAGGCGAAAAATAATATACTTTACCTGCCTGACGAAAACGAACTCCTATAATCTTTACCATAATCATTCTACTCCTTCATTGTAAGTAACATAAGCTCTATTGTTACATCAAAATTCACATTAGCACGTAAACGAATTTTTGCCTTTTCAAATGCTTGCAAAACTTCTTCGATTTTATCGTAACCAAGATATTTTGCATCCTCCATAATGCCCACATATTCATCCTGAAGCAAAAGTTGATTAACATCCTTTGTTGCCTTAAACAAAAGCACATCCCGATACCAGAGTACCATCAAGTCAATATAATCTTCCACTTCATCTTTATTTTCACCAATCATTTTAATTGCAGAAATCATTTCTGATACCGTCATGTCTCCTACATGCCGCAATATATCAAAAACAAGCTCCTTCTTTTGAATAAAATCTTCTGACCTTGCATAACGAATTGCCTTGCCGATATTTCCCTGTGCAAACACAGCACTTGTTTTCGCGAGATAATCCGGTACCTCACAGTGTTCCATCAGGTAGCCCTCTACTGCTGCCTGAGTAAGGGGACGGAATTCTAAGTTCATACACCGGGAGCGAATTGTCGGTAAAAGCCCATTTATATTGTCTGTCAGCAAGATAACAATACCATAAGAAGGTGGCTCCTCTATTGTTTTCAATAGCGCATTTTGCGCCTGCTCTGTCATTGTATCTGCTTCTGAAATAATAAAAATCTTATACTTACTTGCATATGGTTTAATTGGCATAGCATGGTTTAATTGTTCCCGGATTTCATCCACTCCATAACTGCTTTTTTCTTTCCTCAGCCATATAATGTCAGGCTGCAATCCAGAAGCTTCCTGACGACAGGATACACAACTTCCACATGGATGTTCTCCCTCTGCAGAACATTGTAATCCGGCTGAAAAAGCATGTGCCATCTGTTTTTTCCCAATCCCCGATTCCCCTTCAAAAATATACGCATGAAAAGGATTGCGCTTTTTTATTGCTGCTTGCAAATGCTCTTTGATTTGCTCATGTCCTACTATATTTGAAAATCCATTCATATCTATAACCCAATCTCCCTGTATTATTATGTGAATATATCTAAAAGAAGTCCCCGAATTTCATCTACTTTACCCAAGATAGTTAAATGATCCTTTTCCTCCTTAATCAACTCACCTGCCAGTTCATCCAGCGCGGCATCTACCCTCTTAATCATTCCATAAACCCGGTGTCTTCCCCGCCGGTCAAGAAAATTTTCCCGGCTGAATTTATGAGATCGGTTTACGATTTCATTCATAAATTCCTTAATCAATGCCCGGTAATGTTTCATATCCCGGACATCCATATGCTTACTTAACTTTTTGCCCTGCTGTGTAATCTCCTCCATCATAATTGCCAAACGCTGCTGCAATCCGGCATCCTCAATGGAACTCATCAGAGTAAATTTAAAGTCACCGCTTGTTTCCGGCTTAGAAACCTGCTGCTCAATATTATGAACTTGTTTTAAATCACTTACCTTAATCTCCAAGCGGCATCCCCCCTCTGAAATATTATAACATACCTTACCTGCTTTTATCTAGTCTTTTTAACACACGACAAATACAGTCTTCCAAATTATCATTTTCAATTTCCTCAAAGACACCCGCTCTTGCTAACTTCTCTCTGGAAAAGTCCTGTTCATCGGCTAAAAACCGTCGGCAAACTTCCGCTACACATGGATTCTCCTGTTGTCGCTCTCTTTTCAGAGACCGTTCCATCCTCTCGAAATCGTTTACTGCTATATATATCGGCTGCACCCTCTGTTCTCCGTAATAGTCACGAATTTTTTCATACCCTTCCAAAGTAGAAATCATAAGATAATCGTATATTTCCAAATCAATTGCTCCATCATCAACCGTAAAATAATACCAAGTACCATGAACTGTCTGGTACTCTCTGCACTCCACAACTTTTCCTGCACTTCTTAAGTGTCCTAATTCTTTTATATTACTAAATATATATTCCCTGCCATCTTCCTCACCGGCGCGAATTGGTCTCGTCGTATATGGAATTACCTTTTTTAATTCCGGGCACATTGACATAACGCGATGATATATCGTATCCTTTCCGCTTGCACTTTTTCCCATCATGACATATAAGGTTCCCATCATCTTCTCCTTTCTTTATTCAAAATGCAGTTTTTATCCCTTATTACCTCAATTTTCCTTCCTTCCCCATCTTTTAACCCACGTAATTCACATCCACTTTCCTGTTGTCTCAACAGGTACTCAATCATACTCTCATTCAGTTTTTCTCCCGGTATAACAACTGGCACTCCCGGAGGATATACATAAACATACTCTTTTGAAATCTCTCCAGCCGCTTTATGAATCAGCCTTTCTTTTCCTTCACAATATACTGCTTCATACGCATTACAGTAGTATTCAGCCTCTATGTACCTTTTTTCCCCTTCCCCTTTTTCAACCTCCCGCCCCACAAGTTCGCCATCAATTTTCAACAAGGCATTCTCCAAACGGCGAAATCCCTGCTCTGAATCAGCAACACTTGTCATGGCAATTACATAATCTGATAACTCCATTTCGGTTTCTATTTTATATTCTTCCCTCAGGCACCTTGTTAATTCGGGCCCGGTTATTCCACTACCTGCTGTTAAAACTACAATTTTTGAAGGATCTCTCTTTTCCCCGGATAATAACCTTAGCGTTTTCAAGGAATGCATTCGTTTATAAAATCTTCGGAGACGCTTTACATATGCTTCAAAAGCCGCCTTTCCTTCCTCCTGAAGCCACATATAGCAACGATCAACGGATGCCATAAGCACATAAGACGGACTGCTTGTCTGATAAATTCCCAAAAATCTACGAACCTCCTCTTCACTAACAAGGGTCGATTGATAATGAAGCACCGCTGTCTGAGTAAGAGAAGGCAACGTTTTGTGAGCACTTTGGATTACCAAATCCGCTCCTGCCTCTACTGCTGACTCCGGGAAAACTGCATTCCATCTCAAATGTGCGCCATGTGCCTCATCTACAATAAGCGGAATCCCCTGCTCATGCAGGAAACTGCTAATCTCAGAAAGATCCGACACAAAGCCTTCATATGTGGGAGATGTAAGTACAACACATTTTACATTTTGAGTTTTTTCAAGCGCCAATGCAACATCTTCTTTTGTAATTCCCGTCACAATCTGGGTTCCGGTCACGAAGGAAGGGTAAATATATTTCTGCTCCAATTCCAAAAGAAAGGCTGCATGGTATACTGATTTATGACAATTTCTTGCCATCAACACAGTCTGTCCTCTTCTGCAGCATGCTGAAACTGCAGCCAAAATTCCCGCTGTACTTCCATTGATTAACAAGAAGCTTTTTTCTGCTCCATACATTCGGGCAATATGCTCCATGGAATATTTTAAAATTCCCACTGGATGATACAAATCATCCATGCCTTCTACTTCTGTCACGTCAAAAAAATACGGATTATCCATATGAAAATCTTGATTTCTCTTATGTCCCGGCATATGCATAGGATATATATCCTGCCGCGCGTATTCGATTAATGATTCATACAAATTGCACATTTCCCGCTCCTTTATCTATTGTGATATTTTATGGTACATGTTAAAATATAGTGGATTTAGTAAGACCATTTGAAAAAACGCTACATTTGAAAGGATGAAACAATATGAATATACAGTTTACAATGGGTACAATATGGACTCTGATACTTTCTGCACTCCTTTGCCTAATTGCCCCAATTGTTTTTTTATTTCGCTACCGCAAACGCTATGATGGGAAAATTACATCCTTTTTTATCGGCATGGCAGGATATTTTCTCTTTTCCATGCTGCTAATTCAGCTCTTCCACATGATTATGTTTTCTCTTATTCCGGCAATTCCGAAGCTGATTTCTGAAAAAGCCTGGTTTCAGTCCTTATATCTTGCCTTTTCCTTTACCCTTTTCGGATGTTTGGGGAGATTTCTTATGCTAAAATACTCAATGAAGAACCGATTTGATTTAGGCAATGCACTTATATATGGTGCCGGTCAAGGTGGGCTATTCGCAATAACAAACGTAACAGCTATCGCCATGAGCAACGTCATTACTGCCATTCTGGTCAACACTCTTGGAGCAGATGAATACTTGAACAAACTTGGATACACCGGAACAGACTTAGAAAATATCCGGATTCATCTAATCGAATTTAGTTCTATGCCAACCACCCAGCATTTCTTTGATGGAACTGCACCTTTCATCATCCTATTTGCAGAAATTGCACTGACTACTTTTATTTATCTAGGCATCCAAAAACAGAAAGCAACTATTTTTCTCGCAATTTCCTTTTTGTTTCAATTCATTATACTATTTTCTTTCTATTTAGAAAAGACCAATGTTATTACAGAGCCACTTTTTGCAGAAGGAGTTATTCTTCTCGTTACTGTAACATGCTGGCACTATGCAAAAAAAGCGGAATCTTTAATATAAATTCAAAAAACCCGATTGTATTCATTCTAAGAATACAGCCGGGTTTTTTTGTTATGTAATATTAAATCAAAGACATAACTTTTGAGAAGTTAAGCTCACGCGTTTTATTTTGAATGGTAAACCAATCAATAATAGTTAAAACACCGCAGCATCCGCAAGTCAATAATTTCAAAATTCCCATTCCGGTATCACCAATCATGAAACGGTCAATTCCAAGAGAGCCAATAAAAATTGAAATAAGCAACAGTGTCGTCGGGTCCTTTAATTCAATCGTAGATAATAAAGAGAACTTCTGGTCATCCATTGTTGCTAGTTTTTCCTTCAAATACACTACCTTTTCTGGCGGAAAATACTTTTGATTTGTCATAATGTACATATCAAGTTTTTGTTGATCCATAGCCTCGTTCCTCCTTCAAAATATAATATGATATAAGTCTATCTGATATTACAAAATCTGTCAACCACTTTGTGGAAACACGAACATCCGAATAAGATATGTTATGAACAACGCAGTTCCTCCTGTGGCAAGTATTATATTTTGTACCCGAATCGGTATCCTCCGAAACAATCGGCTGTTCTTATGAATGGCAAAAAACAGAAGGGGAGGACCCATCCAAAAAAGAGGGTGATAAGAAATGGCTTCGTGAAAATTTAACTGAATCACGCTAAGCCATGCCCTTGTCATTCCACATGCAGGACATGGAATTCCTGTTATCATACGAATTGGGCACCCCAAATCAAACCGGTCAATGATTCCAAAATAAAGAAGGAGAAATATCCCAACTCTTAAATGGAACATGAATATCCTCTTTAATGACTTATCCTCTTTTCTAAAAGTTTCTTCCATTCCAGCCCCATTGTACCGTTCCCTCATATTTAATATATACATTTGCAGGAGGTATATTCAATTCATCTTCCAGAATCTTGCATATTTCCCCTGTTAAAGTATCACACGCTTCCGCTGAAAGCTGTCCAAAAATGCTCACTTCAATAAAAGCTCCCGCCTCTAGCTTTTGTCCCTTAAAATATAAATCCACCTCATCCTGAAAAGTGAGCATTAACCAGCTTTCAGACTTTCCCGGAATAATAGAAATCGCCTGTCCAAACCTCTCTTTAAGGTGCTTTTCCTTCTCTTCCTCTAACTTCATCGGTAATTTTGTACTAATACATGGCATACAAAAAGCCCCCTTTCACAATATTTTCTTCATAATACCGTAAAAAAGGAGCTTTGTAAATATACATTTTACTTTAATTATACCGAAGTGCCTCAATCGGAAGCAGCTTCGATGCCTTTGCTGCCGGATACCCACCAAAAACAATTCCAATAATCGCACAAAAGCCAATTGTTGCAAATACTACATTCCACATAATGCTAATACTGCTTGCTGTTAAGGCATTGTAGACCTGTATACCTGCAAAAGAAAGAATAACTCCCAGCAAGCCTCCTAGCATGGATAAAATACAGGCTTCTACAAGAAATTGAGCAAGAATATTCCCACGTTTCGCTCCAATTGCCTTTCTGATTCCGATTTCCCTCGTTCGCTCAGTTACCGATACAAGCATGATATTCATAATGCCAATTCCTCCTACAAGGAGAGAAATTGCAGCAATTCCACCAAGCATCATAGACATTGTATTACTGACATCTTCCATTGTATCAAGCACCTCTGACTGATTATAAACACTAAAGTCATCTTCATCTCCTACCTTCTGTAATAGTGTCATATTCAGAATATTTTCAACACGTGATACACTGTTTTCATCTACTGCTTTCACATAAAAATTTGTTATACCGCTATCTCCAATTACGCGCTGCGCAGTTGTCAATGGAATTAAGATCCGGTCATCGGCAGAACCATACGTACTGCTTCCACTTTCCTCTAGCAGCCCAACAATAGTAAATGTCCGGTTTCCAAATGAAATCGTCTCACCAATAACATCATAAGTCTCAAAAATTTCTGTTGCCACATCCGTACCAATCACGGCTACATTTGTCCGCCAATCTAAATCTGAATCCACAATCATGCGCCCGCTTTGCACAGCAACGTCCTGAACCTCTGCAAATGACGGTGTCACTCCAATAATACTTGTTTTATATGTCGTAGAACCATTCTTTACACTTTCCTGCGTTGTGGCTACCGGAGCAACTGCATCAATCTCACTGCTTAAACTAGAAACAGCCTCTACCTCATCTTTTGTCATAGAAATATCATCTGCAGTAATATTTGCCGTTAAAAGTGTTGCTCCCATATCACCAATCGAACTTGTAATACTTGATGTTGTTCCCTGTCCAATTGAAATTAAGATAACTACACTCATAACACCAATAATAATTCCCAGCATCGTCAGAAAAGAACGGAGGCGGTTTGATATAATTGCCTGAAGGGATATTTTTAATGTCTGTATCATCATGCTAATTTCCCCCCTTTACAATTTTTCCGTCACGAACGGCAATACTTCTATCTGCTTGATCTGCAACATTAGAATCATGTGTAATAAGTACAATTGTGTTCCCCTGCTCAGACAGTTCATGAATCATCTCCATGATTTCTTCTCCGGATTTTGAATCCAGATTCCCAGTGGGCTCATCCGCCAATATAATGGATGGCTTCGTCGCCAGTGCTCTTGCAATTGCAACTCTCTGCTGCTGCCCGCCCGACAACTGATTGGGGCGATGACCCATACGTTTTATTAATCCCACCTTTTTCATTGCCTCCTCAACTCTCATCTGTCTCTCCTGAGGCTTTATCCTCTGATAAATTAACGGAAGTTCTACATTCTCATAAGCCGTTAATTTAGGAAGAAGATTAAACTGCTGAAAGATAAAACCAATCTTTTGATTTCTTATCATACTGAGTTGATTTTCCGAAAAACCGGATACATCTTCGCCCTCTAGCAAATATTGTCCGCTATCTGGAATATCCAGACAACCAATCATATTCATTAAGGTAGATTTTCCACTTCCGCTTGGTCCGATAATGGAGACAAATTCATGGGGTTTGATATGCAAAGATACCTTGTCAAGGGCATATACAGTGGAATCACCCATTTCATATGTCTTTGTGATGTCCTTTAATTGTATCATGACATCACCCCCTAATTGCCAGCTGGTGCACCACCGGAACCACCAGAAGAGCCATCTTTTCCCGCAAAGTCCGGACGTTCTCCTCCGCCTCCCGGCATCTCACCATTCATTCCGCCACCCTGCATATTTCCGAACATTTCCTGCTTCTGACTGCTTCCTGAACTTTCTGAAGTAGTTGTTACTACAGGAACGTAAATCAATGTCCCCTCTGACAATCCATCTCCCGTAACAACAATAAAAGAACCGTCTGACATTCCTGTTGTAACCGTAACCTGTGTTAAATCAGATTTATTAACAGAAGACTGCTCAACCTCATCTCCTGCTTGAGAGCCGTCTGGAGCAAGGTAAACATAATTCCCGCCATTCTTCCCTTGCACAGCATCCACCGGAACAACCAGACTTTCACCACTACTCTGTGTTGTAATTGTCGCCGACGCATTCATACCAGAATAAGCACCCTCAATATCATCTGTAGTAATCACAACATCATAATTCGTTACGCTGCTTTCCGTATTTCCTACATTTGAAATATAAGTTACCTCACCTTCATAATTTCCATCTAAAGCATCTAATGTTATATTTGCCCTTGCACCTAATGTAAGGTCACTGATATCAAGTTCATCGACGCTGACCGTTAATTTAAACCCTTTCTTTCCATTTACCGTACAGAGTGTAGTTTCCTTATTTACACTATCCCCTGTTTCAATTGGAAGAGCAGCAATCGTTCCTGAGAAGTCAACCGAAATATTTTTCTGTCTTTGCAAATCCTCTAACTGTTCCTTAATTTCTTCCTTTTCCTGCTTTAAGGACTCATATTCTGTATTTAAAGTATAATCACTTAGTTTAAAAAGACTCTCTCCACTATAAACACTTTCATTTTCACTCACAAGCACAGAAGAAATCTTTCCTTCCGTGTTTGAAACCTCAACGGTATCACAAAGACTTAGTTTACCGCTTCCGAGCAGTTTCCCGCCGGAATTATATACTTTAGCTGCTTTCCCTACTTTATAGGAATTTTCATCGATTTCTACCGTTACCTGATTCCCATTTACAGCTGTAACGGTTCCTGTCTCACTACTGCTTTCCAGCTTAACTGTTACACTTGCGTATTTCTTTATACCTTTCTTTGTCTCAAATGTTACCTGCATCTTTCCATCTGTTGAAATAACACACAAAAAGCCATTTTTCTGTACAACATCCTCTGCCAAATCACCACTGGATGCTTTTATTTGCTTTATAACACCTGCAACTTCTGCCGTAATATATTTACTTGATGTAGTCTGGTCCGTTTCTGCAAGCTTCACGTTTGTCTGATTTAACTTATCCTCCATTTGCTCAATCTGATTGTCTAATTGCTCACTTGATACGGTTGCTATCACTTCTCCCGCTTTTACCGTATCCCCAACCTTTTTATTGACAGCTGTTACCGTACCTGAATAGGATGCAATAATGCTTTCTGATTGTGCTGGTGTTAGTGTTCCGTTCCCACTTATATCCACCGACAACTCATCCTTTGTCACCGCCTGCACTTGATAAGTTCTTTTTGATGTTCCTTCTTCTGCGTTTGTTCCCTGCATACCAAAATAATAAATGCCGACTCCGGTCAACGCTGCAATCACAACTACAGCAGCCACTATTGGTATCCACTTTAACTTTCTCTTTTTCTGCATACTTTTCTTCCTTTCTTGTTGACTTGCCTAAACCTGCATGCATAAAATAAGTTTAAACTTTCGATTTTGTAATTTTAGTCTAGTTCCTGTTTGTGAATACTATGTGAATAAGTCTTGAAATAAATGTGATAACTTTATTGAAAAAAGTACTTTACTTATCACAGTAATTATGGTAATATTACTACGACAGACATAGTACATCTATCGTAGTAAAGGAGGTTTTTATGATTAGCAGTGACGTCATACGTGGTTATAATGATACATTTATACTATACCTTCTTTTGCAGGCTGACTCCTACGGTTATGAAATCAGCAAGAACATACGCACTATAACACGTGAGAAATATGTCATTAAAGAAACCACCTTATATTCTGCGTTTACAAGGCTTGAACGAAATCACTACATCGAATCCTATGCAGGAAGCCAGACGCAAGGTAAGAAACGCACCTATTATCGAATTACCGATGCCGGTAAGGAGTATTACAAAGAAAAATGCCTGGAATGGGAAGTCATAAAGCAAGTTGTTAATCAGTTTATTCAGTAATGGAGGGATTCTATGGAAACAATTTATCAGTATTTGGAAACGATGTTTAAAGGATTACCGGATACATCCGAAATACTACAGATTAAAAATGATTTGAAATGTAATATGGAGGAAAAATACGAAGAACTGAAAAAAGAAGGTAAAACAGAAAACGAAGCAATTGGCATCGTTATTTCGGAATTTGGAAACCTCGACGAAATTTTAGATGAAATGGATATTTCCAAAAGTTCAGGCAAACCTGAAGGTACTGGTCCATCTTCTGATTTACGCATCTTTTCATTCGATGAGGTAACTGAATACCTAAATTTTAACAAGCGTTTCGGGAATTTTATTGCCATTGGTGTATTCCTTATTCTAACCGGAGTAACAGGGCTTTTAATCACAGCTTCATTTCTCGACAATACACGCTTTGAAGCACTCTGCATCCTTCCACTCTTTGCACTTCTGATTCCAGCCGTTGCATTGTTTATCTACTGGGGAATGCAGTCTGAAAAATATGAATTTCTGGAAACCGGACAATTTGAATTACAGCATGGAATTACAACTGCTCTACAGGATGCCATGGAGGAAAAAAAGAAACACCAAATTATTTACGTTATGATAAGTGTTTGTTTGTTTATACTAAGTCCCTCTTTTGTAATTGCAGGTGATTTTATTAGCGAGCGTGCTGCCATAATCGGCGCCGGAGCCCTTGTTTTTGTTGTCGGAATTGGCGTCTTTAACCTAATTCGTGTTTCTATCCCAATTGATGGCTACAAAAAGCTACTCAAATTAGATGATTATGCTCCAAAAAAGAAAGACGAAGATAACTTAATTAGCATTGTTGCCAGTATCGTTTGGCCTCTGACTGCCGCCTTTTATTTAATCATGGGATTCACATTCCACCTATGGGGCTCTGCATGGGTTGTTTTCCCGATTGTTGGAATTTTGTTTGGCGCCTTTTGTGCCATCACAAATGCTTTGCATCAAAATAAATAAAGAAGGAAAGTGGCGACTGATAAACGCGCCACTTACAAGTTTGCCCTTGGCAAACTTGATGTAAACTTATACTTTCCTGCAGAGTAAAAAGTGGCGACTGATAAACGCGCCACTTTTTTTACTTTCTCCGATGTATTTCTATATCTCGATTATTTGATTTTACGGAAGTTCTTCTTTCCTTTTTTTAGAACAAGACCTTCTCCCTTAATCTGCTCTTTTGTATAAACAGCCGCAATGTCACTGACCTTTTCACCGTCGACACTTACTCCACCTTGCTGTACTGCACGGCGTGCTTCTGATTTGGAAGGAACTAACCCACTCTTTAAAAGCATTGTCAGAATATCGATACTTCCATCCGTAAAGTCCTCATCCGCCAATTCCGCTTCCGGCATATTAGCTGCCGCACCACTTGAAAACAATGATTTTGCCGCTTCCTGCGCTTTGACTGCCTCTTCTTCACCATGAACCATCTGGGTCAGTTCAAAGGCAAGAATTTCTTTTGCCTTATTTAGCTGGCTTCCCTCCCATTGATCCATCTCATCAATTTGCTCCAGCGGAAGGAAGGTAAGCATACGGATACACTTCAAAACATCTGCATCTGCAACGTTTCTCCAATATTGATAAAAATCAAATGGAGATGTTTTATCCGGATCAAGCCAAACCGCACCAGACTGAGTTTTTCCCATCTTCTTTCCTTCGGAATTCAAAAGCAGCGTAATCGTCATAGCACACGCATTTTTGCCAAGTTTACGGCGAATTAGTTCTGTACCGCCAAGCATATTACTCCATTGGTCATCCCCGCCAAACTGTAAATTACACCCATATTTCTGAAATAGTGCGTAGAAATCATAGCTTTGCATAATCATATAGTTAAATTCAAGAAAACTAAGCCCCTTTTCCATCCTCTGCTTGTAACATTCCGCAGACAGCATACGATTTACACTAAAATGTGCCCCAACTTCACGCAAAACTTCAATATAGTTTAAATCTAACAGCCAATCCGCATTATTGACCATAAGTGCCCTGCCCTCTGAAAAGTCAATAAAGCGGCTCATCTGCTTTTTAAAACATTCACAATTATGCTCAATTGTCTCTTTTGTCATCATCTGGCGCATATCCGTACGTCCCGACGGATCACCAATCATAGCGGTTCCTCCACCAAGTAGGGCAATTGGTTTATTACCTGCCATCTGCAGCCTCTTCATCAAACAAAGTGCCATAAAATGTCCTACATGGAGACTATCCGCCGTCGGATCAAAGCCGATATAAAAGGTCGCCTTTCCATGATTAATTAATTCCTTGATTTCTTCTTCATCTGTTACCTGCGCAATCAATCCTCTTGCTACTCATTCATCGTATAAAGTCATTATTTCCTCCTTTAATGCATTCATTAAAAAAGCTCCTGTCTCTCTGCTTATGCAGAAAGGACGGGAGCATTATGCTTCGTGTTACCACCTTTTTTTATCAGCAACTTACATTACTGACCTCTGGAAGTTCGGCATAATATAAAAACATATCATACTAAACTCCTGCACATTAACGAGTGCGTGCCGTCACATCCTATAAGGTATAAAAATCATTCCGTTCAGTGTGAAGCTCAGGGATGTATTCATAATCTGATTCACAGTACGCCTCTCATCATCCGGCTGTTTTCTGTTCTGTTCTGCAGTTACTACTTGTTCCCTTCATTGCCTTTAATTACTGTCATTATATGTCGTGTATTGGCTTTTGTCAAGCCAAAATTCATCCTTTCTTTCTTAAGTAAAGAAAATCTGTTGCACCCTCATCATCTCCCCCGCCTTGGAATCCAAGCATATAAATTTGTTCTTCTTTTCCAACAGTAAAACTTCCGTACATCTCTTTATATAAGAGCATTTTCTTCCCATCCAATATCTTTTCCAGCTTATTTTCTTTTTCATTATAACGATATACACCACTAAAATAGCTAAAATATAGTGTTCCTTTATAAATATCAAACTTCACGCTGGCATTATATGCTTCTATCCCCGGTATATCAAAATTATATAACTCGAAAAATCCTGGCAGACTTTGAGAATATCCAATATATCTTTTACCGGTTCCATACTCTTTTTTTATTGATGATATATCTATATATTTTTCGTACTCTCCGGTATTAAGATTATAAACTTTGAAGATATTATTTTCATCGCATGAATACAATTTGTTTTCAATACAGGTTCCATATACCGTTCCTTCATATACCTTTATCATCTTACCTGTCCTTACATTAACAAGAAAACTTTTTTGCACTCCCTGCTGCTTTCCATATAGAATTGCATAAGCACTTTGACATCTTACAATTTTGGCATCATCCTCCTCCGATGCCTGAATACCATTCTTTTCCTGCCATTTCTTTATATCCATTTTAGCTATCTGCTCGGATTCCTTATTATACACCTGAATCACCTTACCATTACAATACCACATCGTATCATCCGGCAGTCCCGTGTAATAATAATCTTCTGCCTGATTTCTGATTGAAGGCATATGCTTTACAACCCATTTACCATCCCTAAAAACCCCTTGTCGCCAGCCATCTGAAACATCTCCAATATAAGATACCATATACTGGTCATCCTGATTCAAATATCCGGAATAAGCCTCCCATATTGCATTTGTATCAAGCCTTGTCTCTTCATATGGACATACTGTCGAAGAATCGATTTCGGGTTGTAAAACATTCTCCTTTGGCACTTCTTGCTGTATACTACTGTAAATCTGTTCATACAAATCAGCATCCC